>JAIRLL010000161.1 GCA_031259505.1 Tannerella sp. | reverse complement strand
GACACCCCGTCATTGCGAGAAGCGCAGCGACGAAGCAATCCAGGAGAATAGTATCACAAAATCACACCGCGTGCAGTATAATTCCCCATTCCATAATATGCTGCCTTTGTTTTGCGCCTCCGGCCGGTTTATGCCTGTCGCCAACTTTTATCGGCAGGTTTAAACGGCCGTCTCAAAATTTACCTTATCTTTGCCGCACAAGAATCAAAAACAGCGGCGGAACCGCAAAAGGACTGCCGGAAACAATAATGACTGATAAATAATTGAACTGATGAAAAAAGCATTTGAAATTGAAAACCCCGACCGGACACGCAGTCCGCTCACCGGCATGGCGCGCCGGCATTATATCGACCTGGCAAAGTATCTGCTGGAAAGAGCTTTTACGCATGTCGATTCCATCGAGACGCCAATGAATTTCCCTGTCGTAGAGGGAAAGACTTATCCTCAACCCGATGCGCCCGACTGGCGTTATCGCGCCGCAGAGTTTGAAGCGCTCGAACGGACATTCACACTGGCCGGGCCGCTGATCCACCTCGACCCGGAAACGACCGTCAAAGGCATCCGCCTGCGCGATTACTACTGCCTGCAGTTCTACCGCGCCTTTACGCAGGGACATCCCAATTCCATCCCTTATCCCGAAGATTTGCCAGACTCCAACTATCAGTTCACGTGCGAGTTCGGCGGACTGTTCAAGACCCTTCTGCTGATGCCCGACGCGCTCTGGACGTATTTCACGCAGGAGCAGAAAGACGAAATGGCCGTCACCATCTCCAAATGGGCGCATCACCGGACGACGCAGAACAACTGGCGCATCTTCAACATCATCGCCCTGTCGTTCCTGTCCAAATACGGCTACCCGATCGACGAAGACCTGCTCGAAAGCCACCTGATGTGGGTCGTATCTTACCATTCGGGCGACGGATGGTATCTGGAACAGACATACAACTACTATTCCATCAGCCTTTTCATCGTGTATACCACCATCTGGAACCGGACGTTCGGCGACACGCGCTATCCCGGCATCTCGGCCATCATCGAGCAGTCGGCATGTCGGCTGATGGAATCCATCACGTCGTTTTTCGGACGCGACGGATACATCAACATGTGGTCGCGCAGCATCTGCTACCGGACGTGGGTATCCGGCGCCTTTCCCGTGTCGTTCATGCTGAAGAGCGATCCGCCGGTAGACGCCGGCTGGGCGCGCAGGCTCTGTTCGGGGTCGCTGCTCCAGTTCGTCGCCAGAGAAGATTTCTATTTCAACGACATCCCCAGCCTCGGCTTCTACGGACGGAAGGAATACATGGTGCAGAACTACAGTTGCGCCGGCAGTCCCTTCCTGATGTTCCTGCCGTTCATCTGCCTGGCCCTGCCGGAAGATTCGCCCTTCTGGACGTCGACGGAAAACGACGGCTTCTGGGAAACGCTCGGCAACCGCTCGCAGCGCGTCGTCCTCGAACGGCCGGGACTCGTACTGGTCAATCACGGCCTGACCGGCGCCTCCGAAATCATCCCCGGAAAGGTATACTACGACGACCCGAACTATTCCAAGCTGGTATACAACACTCATTTCCCGTGGGAAGACCACAATCCGGAAGGCGGCACGGCAATGGAATACAGTTTCCGCAGCCTCGACCCGCGCGACGTCCGCGGCGACGACGTCAACTTCTATCTGACAGGCAAATCGCTTCAAAACGATGCCGTGAAAAACAAAGCCTTCACCATCTCGCAGAGCATGCTCTACAACGGCACAGACCACGGCGGCGTGCTCTACCGTCAGGCCATCATGCGCAAGCCGCCGAACAACGGCGTCGGATACATCATCGACCTGGCGGAAATCACCGTGCCGGGCGGCGTCGTCCGCATCGACCGCACCCGTCTGGCGTTCGAATACGAGTTGACGCTGGGACATTTCGGTCTCCCTCATCCGGACGGCACAGCGGCGCAGGTCAGGGAATATCCCGACAGGAAAGCCATTACCGCATCCATTCCGGGACGCAGCGTCGCGCTGATTGCTCCCCTGGGATGGGACAGGCTTGCGTACATGACACACTGCGGACGCAACGCGGAAGCCGACGAAAGCACCGTAGTTTACGCCACTAAAACGCGCACGGCCAAAAACCCGCCGATGGAACTGATGGTGACCGTCATGCTCCACAAGACGGACGATTCGCCCTGGACGGACGAAGAACTCTCGCCCGTCGAATCGGTCGAGGTATGCAAACTGATGCCTTCCGGTTCGGCGCTCGGCGCCCGCATCACGCTGAAAAGCGGCGATAAATACGAAATAGACTTTAAGGATATCGACGGGAAACGGATGTGCTGAGGAAAACTCAAGACCCTTTGAGTTCGCCCGGGGTAAGCCGTTACCGGCCGCCATAGCCGGATTTTCACCGACAGCAGGTCAACTCGCCGCCGAGGGAAAAAAGCCGCACGGTCAAGCTGTTTTACAGCTTCCCTGCGGCTTTTCGCCGTCGCAATGACGAGGATGCCGTTGTTGCCAGCAAGGGCGTCCGGCGTCATTGCGAGGAACGAAGCAATCCAGCGGGATGATAATAAGCAAATAACGAAGCATGTCACTGGCAGAGTACTGGATTGCTTCCTGCTTCGTACCTCGCAGCCGCAATGATGCGGCGGCCTGCAACGACGCGGCGGGACTGTCCGTCAATGACGCCGGATGCCATTGCCGACAGCAACGGTATCTCCGTCATTTGCGAGGAGCGTAGCGACGTGGCAATCCAGCGCCGGACGTGAACCCGGAACAGAAATCCGGAGGCGCTGTTTCCTAAATTCCTTCCATCGTAATGCTTTCGCTGCTTCTCAACTGCGTGAGGGAAACGGTAAGAGGGCGGTATCCGTTCGCACTGAAGACGTACTGCTGATAGTACGTATGCGAGGGGACGCCGGAGACGCCGCCGTCGGCCTGACTGTTGCCAAACTGGTAATGCCGCGCGGTCAGCAGGTCGAACGAGAGGCGGCCGGCGGCGTCGGTGCGGAGCGTCTGCGCGTAGTCGTCGTCGGGCGTGGTCAGCGTGATGCCGAGGTTGGCGAGCGGCGCGCCGGTGCGGTTTTTGAGGACGAGCGTCCTGCTTTCGCCGTAGCGGATTTCCATTTTGCCGGTGCCGCCGAAGAAGTAGGGCAGTATCTCGCGCTCGGCAATTCCGACACATTCCGTATCGACCATCCGGTTTCCCCACGTGTCCCAGTACCAGAAGCCGAGGCGGACGGGACGGAAAAATTCGCTGTCGTGTTCAATTTTCTCCAGTTTGGTGCGATACATCCACACGTTGTGGCAGATGCCGTAGCCATCGCCGATGACGACAAGGTTCACGTTGCCGATCAGGTGGTTGTCCTCGAAAATGATCGGGCCGGACACGGGATCTCCTTCCTTCTGATTTTCAGCCCTTTCGCTGAAAGCGACGGCCGCCAGCGAGTAGTTGACGTCGCCGTTGTAGTAGGCCGAGGGATTGCCGCCTGCGATGGTGGGGGCGTCTTCGGGGTTGCGGAGGTTGCCCGGCATGGCTTCGACTTTGACGGTGTTGCGGCGGTAGACGATGTTTTCATTGCCCGCGGCGTTGAACGTCCAGATGCCGCGCGCCTGCGTGCAGCCGTCTTCGGGTTTCAGGACGACGGTATTGTCTTCGTAGAGAATGTTCTTAACTTCTCCGTCCGTGATGCGCATCCCGGCGATGGCCGATTTGCGGGCGTATTCCTCGCTGCGCATCGTGGGGGCGAAGCCGCGCATGTAGATGAAGTTGCCTTTCACGGCGAGGTCGCTGCCCCACCCGATGCCGATGGGGAGGTATCCCATGCCGAAGATTTTGTTGCCGGTGACTTGCAGGTTGTTGCCTGCGGCTATGGCGAAGCTGTTCGTGTCGAAGCTGTCGGAATAGAGTTCGTTATATTCCACTCTTCCACTGAAGCCGCCGATACCCCAGTGCCGGAAGCGGCGCAGGGAATTGTAGGCGACGATGGTGTTCGCGTTCAGGTAGTCCGAACTGCGGGAGAGCGCCCGGACGGCGCTGTGGCGGTCGTCGATGACCGTGCCACGGTCGTAAAGCACGTTGTGATGCACATGCCCGTTGCCGGTGTAGAGGCCGCCGATGTTGTCGCCGTAATAATCTACCGTGAGTCCTGCTATTTCGTTGTACGAAGCGCCGCCCATGTGATTGAGGAAAAGCGGGTTGTAGCCCTGTCCGAGAGCGCCTGCTCCGCCGTTTTTGCCCTGTTTGACGGTGCCGTTCAGTATCTTGAAGTTGTTGAAATTCCACAGTCCCGCACGGATGCCGAACGTGGCCTTCTCGTCGTAAATACCCGAACCCTCCTGATTAGAGGGGACGTTGTCGTAGATGATCGTATGCCCGTCGAGGTCGAGTTCCACGTTGTGCGCTTTGATGTTGATTGCCAGCGTGGGGACGTTCAGGTCTTGCGTGAGGACGTATCGGGCGTTGCCCTCGGTCAGGACGTAGGGCGGGTCGCTTTTTATGTCGTCGGGGATGCGGATGATGTCGATGGTAAATTCTTTGGCGGTAAACGTATGGTCGGCGGACGCGATGGTCGCGCCGTCGTAGTCCTGCGCAAGGAAGCGGTAGTGATACGTTTTACCGGATTCCAGCCCGCGGATGTAATGCAGATGCTGGTAGAAGTAGGATTCGGACTGGACGGTGGTTTGTCCGTAGGTGGTTGTTTCGCCGTATTCGATGATGGAGATGGCGGGCAGGTTGGTCTTGAAGCCGACGGCGCAGGAGGTGTAGGAGGCGTGCTCCCAGAAGCCGCGCTCTTCGAACGTGAGCGCGTTGCCGAAGGTTTCCCCGATAAGCGGCTCCGTCGCCGGTGCGAAGTTGGCCAGGCGATAGTTGAAGAAATACTCGTCGTCGTTTCGGGGGCTGGCGATGGCACGGGGCGCGGAGAGCAGTTCCGCTCCGCGATTTGTTTCCTCCTCCTCCTCCGTAATGGTACAGGACGGCGTGAGGAAACAGATCATTAATAAAATACACTTTACGGTTGACGGTTTCATAGATGTATATGTAAAATCCGGTACAGACCTGCGTGAAAAAAAACGGGTCAATGGTCGAAATTCCGTTTTTCGTCGATAATATACTCGGGACGGTTTTTGGTTTCGTCGAAAAGCACACCGACATACTGCCCCAATACGCCGACGGTAAGCAGTTGTATGCCTCCGAAAAACACCGTGACGGAGATGGTTGATGTCCATCCCAGCTCGGCATTGCTGAATCCGTATATCTTGCCCAGTATAGCCCATACAGCCAGGACAATGCCTGCAATGACTGCCAGAAAACCCAGTCCAATCACTATCTGAAGCGGTTTTTTGGAGAAATACAGCAGGGCTGTCGATGCGAATTTCAGCATTTTGCGTAGCGGATATTTTGTCTCTCCCGCGATACGCGCCTTCCGTTCGTAATAAAAAGGCACCTGCCTGAAACCTATCCAACTGATCAGGCCGCGGATGTATTTGCCGTTTTCTCTCAGTTTCACAAATTCGTTCATGATTTTGCGGTCGATCAGGCGGAAATCGCCTGCGTCGAGCGGAAATTCAATTTCGCTCATACAGTTCATGATACGGTAGAACTGCCTGGCGGTAGTCTGTTTGAACCGGCTTTCCTTCTCGCGCGAAGTGCGTACGCAATACACGCCGTTCGCCCGTTCTTCCCTGCACAGGCGGAGTATGTCCGGAATCAGTTCGGGCGGGTCCTGCATGTCGGCATCCATGATGACTGCCCGGTCGGCGTCGCAGTTTTTTATTCCTGCCGAAACGGCGGGCTGATGCCCGAAATTGCGCGAGAAGTGTATCACTTTCACGCGGCTGTCTTCCGAGGCAATGCGGTCGAGGATTTCGCGTGTGCGGTCGAAGCTGCCGTCGTTCACATAAATGATTTCCGTTTCGCAGTCCAGACCGTTCAGCACCGCCCGGGTGCGTCCGTAACATTCTGCAAGGGAGGCCTCCTCGTTGAAACACGGTATGATTACCGATAATTTTTCCATTTGTTCCTATGTTTTGAAGGTATAAAATTTATTGACGGTGAAATTAAGCACAGTGTAAAACGCCATGGCAAGCATCTGGATATAAAAGAGCGGGTCGACGTGCATCGGCTGCAGTACGGGACGGAAAAAACCGTACAGCGGCGGATTTTCGGGACAGAATCCGTTCAGCACAAGCAGGAGCAGCAGTTGCAGCACGTAGCAGGCTGCAAACACGCCGAAAAAACGCACCAAGCTTTTCCTCCAGTCCGCTCCGCTGTGAAACGTCCACTGCCTGTTCAGGATATAACTGCTTATCAGTCCGGCTATATAGCCTGTGAAGTTTGAAAACGCCTCGGCGCATCCCATCCCTTTTGTCATGATCAGGATGATGACCAGCGTAAGCAGTGTGTTGCCGACGCCGACGATTCCGTATTTAATGGCCTGCCTGATGACGGTTCTCATTTTCTTTCAGAATACCGGATATCTCTTCTTCGCTGAGTTCCTTTACGTTGGTGACCGTGCACGAGTTCGAGAGAAAATCGCCGTAGCGGTTGCACTCGTCCATCACGCCGTATATGACCGGCTTGATGTTTAGCCGTATCGGCGCCAGGAAAACCATTTCCACATGCCGCTCCCTGACGGTCAGGCGTTCTATCTCGCAGCCGTGCCGGGGAATGGCAAACGCAAATTCTTTTTCGATGATTTCTTTCTGGTAGTCGAGGAACGGTTTGCCGCCCGACGAGGAAAACAGAACGAAAAAACGAAGCTTGTTGTCCCGTCCGCCCAGGCCGGTGGAGATATAAATCTGCTTGCCGTCCGAAAATTCGGATTCCAGCATTATGCGACATTCATTCAGCGCCATGCTTGCCCAGTCCGCTATTTCGGGTTCGGCGCTGCACACATACTCCTCCAGTATGCGGTAGGCTTTCACTTCCTTCGAAATGGCAAGCATCGAAAGGGCATGCCTTTTTTCTTCGAGCGATGAATCGGGGTTCTGAAGGTCAGGAAGCATACGATCGCAGAGCGCCTCGTCCGGCGGCAGCGCCAATTTGCGCAGTTGGTCGGAATACGTGAAATATTCCATCTGCATTTCGACAGGGATTCGCTGCTCGAGAATGTGAAAATCCCCATCCGTTTCTTTCAGAAATTCCTGAAACTGACTGAAAATATTTTTTTGCATCATATCCGTTGTTTTTTCGCCTCTGTTTTTAACTGTGGACAAAGATACGTATTATTTTTTCGTACCGGACAATTCTGCTGCAGGTTTTGTATTTTTAATCACCGGGCGAACTGTCGTGTCCGCCCTATGCACGGTCAGCATACATGCCGTCTCGCAAATGCGTATTTATCCCGGTTATTTCTTATATGTTCTGGACGTAAAAAATGTCTTCTCTAAATATCGGATATGCTGTTTTTCTGCGAAATGGGCGATCTTTCTGCCGGGCGCGGGCGCGCGGAGGGATTTCATTTGCTTGCAATTCACGGCGGGAATGCATACCTTTGTGGCAGGTTTTCGACACGTTTTTTTTGTTATGGTTATTCTTTCTGTTATCGCTGCATATTTTGTCCTGCTGCTGCTTGTGGCATGGCTCACGGGAAAAAGGGGCTCGCACGACGTGGATTTTTTCACGGGCAGCCGCCGTTCGCCGTGGTATGTTGTGTCGGTCGGGATGATCGGTTCGTCGCTGTCGGGCGTGAGTTTTGTTTCCGTCCCGGGGTGGGTCGGGCAAACGGACATGACCTACATGCAGATGGTTGCCGGATTTTTCTTCGGATACGTGCTGATTGCGAAAATTCTGCTGCCGCTATACTACAGGCTGAAACTGGTGTCGGTCTATACTTATCTGGAGGGACGTATCGGACGGAGCGGTTACAAAACGGGGGCATCGTTTTTCATTCTGTCGAAAATGACCGGCGCGGCGGCGCGGTTTTATCTGGCCGTACTGATTTTGCAGACATACGTGTTCGACCGGTGGGGCATCCCCTTCGGCGCGACGGCAGCGCTCGGCGTCTTCCTGATGTGGCTCTACACGTGCCGTAGCGGCGTCAAAACCGTCGTCTGGACGGATACCCTGCAGACGGTCTGCTTCGTCGGCATGACGGTGGCGATCATCTGGCAGACTGCGGACTGGCTCGGACTGGACATGGGCGGAACGGTGCAGGCCATCACGGAAAGCCCGCATTTCCGCATATTCGAATTTGGAGACTGGAACAGTTCGCAGCATTTCGTGAAGCAGTTCCTGAGCGGCGTCTTCATTACCGTCGCCATGACGGGACTTGACCAGGACATGATGCAGAAAAACCTCTCGTGCCGTAACCTGAAGGAAGCGCGGCGAAACATGTATGCATACGGGCTGGCTTTCACGCCGGTCAATTTCATGCTTCTCTGTCTGGGCATACTGCTTACCGTCGCCGCCCGGCAGATGCATGTCGAACTGCCAGCTTCGGGCGACGACATCCTGCCTGCGTTCTGCACGTCGGGGCTGCCGGGCAGTCCCGTCCTCATACTCTTCTCCGTCGGCATCATAGCGGCCGCGTTCAGCAGCGCCGATTCGGCGCTGACGGCGCTGACGGCGTCTTTCTGCATCGACATACTGGACACCGGCCGCAAAGAAGCGGCCCGGGCAAGGCGCACGCGCATGAAGGTGCATCTGCTCATGTCCGCCGCCTTCCTGCTGACCGTGACGGCTTTCAGGGCAATAAACAGCCAGAGCGTAATCGACGCCGTTTACAGGATGGCATCCTATACCTACGGCCCGCTGCTGGGGCTCTTCGCCTTCGGACTGTTCACGAAGCGGATGCCGGAAGACCGCTTCGTCCTGCCGGTGTGCATCCTTGCGCCTGCGGCATGTCTCATGACAGAATATATCGTTTCATCTTCGGGCAGCTACCGGTTTGGCTACGAAATACTGATGCTGAACGGCGCCTTTACGTTTGCCGGACTGCTGATATGTTCGAGCAAACCGCCTGCCGGTTCAAATATATGATCTTATGGAAATAAAAAACGCAACATTCGTCGCAAGCAGTTCGGACGCCGGCAAATGCCCCGGCGGCGACCTGCCGGAATACGCATTCATCGGCCGTTCGAACGTCGGCAAATCATCGCTCGTCAACATGCTTGCCGAACGGAAACAACTCGCAAAAACTTCGCAGAAGCCGGGCAAAACGCAGTTGATAAATCATTTCATCATCAACGGCGAATGGTATCTGGTAGACCTTCCCGGATACGGCTACGCACAGCGCGGACAGAAAGGACGCGACGCCATTCGCCAGATTATCGAAACGTACATACTCTCGCGCGAGGCGCTGACCTGCCTGTTCGTGCTGATTGACTGCCGCCACGAACCGCGGAAAAACGATCTGGAGTTCATGGAATGGCTGGGCGAAAACGGCATTCCCTTTGTCATCACATTCACCAAAACGGACAAAATCAGCAAAAGCAGGCTGCATGAACACATCCGCGCCTATTCGGACAGGATGCTCGAGACGTGGGAAGAACTGCCGCCCATACTGACGTCGTCGTCCGAAACAAAAGCCGGCAGAGACGAAATACTCAGCTATATCGACACCGTAAACCGCCGACTGAAAGAGAACTGAAATATTTTTTTCCGTTCAAAAGAAAACAGTATCTTTGCAGTGCTGATTTCTAAAAAAAAGTACGGCAATATGAAGAAAAGCAAGACAGACAAAGGAAAAACAGCAGTCTCCACCACGGAAAATGAAGCTGCCCTAACGGAGAAGATAAACAGTATCAAAGAATCCGTCCTCAAATTTGTACCGGCAAAGTATATCTATCTTTTCGGTTCATACGCCTACGGCAATCCGACAGAAGAAAGTGATATGGATATTCACGTTGTAACACCGGACAATATAAACAGTCTTTCAGAATTATATGCAAAGATAATCGGTGATTTGGGGGACAAAAAAATATTCTTTATTGATTTCCTGTTAGGACGGGAGACGTCTTTTAATACAAGAAAGGAAAACAATTTATTTGAAAAAACGATTTGTCAAAAAGGAAAACTGCTATATGGACAGTGAAAAAACTCTTCGCAGGCCCTGTAAAATTATGAGAAACTGTTCGTGTATCTTTGCAAAACAGGGAGACGGCGAAGAGGCCATCCTTTTCGAAGGCGGACACCCGATTCCCTTTTTCTGGCTGCTGCTGCTGGATTCGGACGATATTCGCGCGCTGCACGAAAAACTCAAACAGGCTCCCCGAAACGGAAATGACGGCGACTTCGACGCAAGCATCGGTCTCGACAAGCTCAAGGCGCTCGTCCGCGCCGCCAACAGACGCGATTACGTGAAACAGTATTACCCGACCTGCCTGTCGCTCTACGACGACTGGCTATATTTCATGCAAATATCGGACTTCGCGGATATGAAAATCTATCTCGACCTGTATGAAGCGAGTTTGACTCATCACGATCCGGAGCATTTTATCGACGGCATGCAAAAGGCCATTACCCGCTTCGACGGAAACAGAGAAGCATGGTTCGACTGCACAGTCGCCGGCACATGCGGCCGCGAAGGGCGAAATAAAAACCGCCGGCGCTTCGTCAACATGTCGGAAGCCTTCCGTGACATAAACAAAAAAGCCCTCCACGGCAGTTTCGAAAACAGGAAACGCCTGCATAAAAAACGTTTTCCGCTCAGAGCGAAACATATCATTCTCCTGCTTTCCGCTGCGGCGCTGGCTGCAGCCTGTTTTTATTTCTTTGGGAGATAACATGTACCTCCGGGCAAAGCCCTTCAGTCATTCAGCCCTTCCGTTCCTTTCATCTACTTTTATCCTGGTTCTAAGCCGTATGTCCGCCGACGAACTGCCGAGCATGATGTCAAATTCTCCCGGTTCGGTGACGCGTTTCATTTCGATGTTCAGCAGGGAGAGATGTTCGGGAGTCAGCGTCATTGACACCTTCTTTTTTTCTCCGGCGGCGAGATGTATGCGCGAGAAACCTTTCAAGGCCATTACCGGAGTCGTCACGCTGCCGACGATGTCGCGTACATACAGTTGAACGACCTCCGTACCGTCCGTCCTGCCGGTATTCCGCACGTCGAGCGACACAACGATATGACTGTCGACAGCAGGATTCTCCGGCGTAACCGAAAGATTGGAATATTCGAAAGTCGAATAACCAAGTCCGTGACCGAAAGCGTAAAGCGGGTCGGTGGAACCGTCGATGGAAGTGCGCGACGCCGAAGGTTTGCGGGCATAGTATATCGGAAGCTGTCCCATTGATTTCGGGAAACTCATTGTCAGCTTGCCCGACGGATTGTAATCGCCGAACAGGACGTCGAGTATGGCGTCTCCGCCGGCTTCGCCCGGAAACCATGCTTCGACTATCGCCTGCGAAATATCGTTTATCTCGTTCAGGATCAAAGGACGGCCGTTAAACAGAATCGTCGTCACCGGCTTGCCCGATGCGGCGGCGGCTTTGACCATGTCGATATCTATCCTGTGCAGATGCAAATCCTGTTTATCCTTGCTTTCGCCCACTTCGTCGGAACTTTCGCCCACGACTGCAAGGACGAGGTCGGCTTTCGAGGCGATTTGAGTCGTACGGCGATTGATTTCGTCGAGAGAAGCGCCGCCCACATATCTCCATTTGATACGCTGACCTGCAAAGTCGTTCACCTTTCCGTATTCGGACACGACCGGTATTTCGCGTCCTTTTTCGAGATAAATCTGGACTGTGGTCGTTATTTCGGTAAACTTGTCATCCCAGTTGTCGAGCAGCAGTTTACCGTCGATATAGAGACGTCCGTAATTGTTGGCAATCAGACTGAATTCATACAGACCGCTCGTCGTCACATGGATGGAACCGGTGAATCGCGCTGCAAAAGGTTCGATATTGATTCCCGGCGCCGGGCTGAGATTGTGCCAGTAATGCGACAGTCCCGGTTCGACGGTCGTGTACGACGGTTTCCCCGAAAAATCCAGATTGTTGAAATATTCCACATCCAGACCTTCGC
>JAIRLL010000152.1 GCA_031259505.1 Tannerella sp. | reverse complement strand
CGGCGCTCAAGCTGTTGTTGCCGAGTTTCTTTTCGTAGATGCCTTCGCCGATCCACGAATACTTGTTGCCGGTAATCAGATTATTGATGTCGGTCAGGTATACACCGTCGCGACTTTCCGTATAGACGCGATTGTTGTCGGTATAATTATAAGTCCCCACAACATTGACCACCAGCGTCTGATCGTTTTTCAGGTTCTCCTGATAATAAAGGTCAAGCGCCGGACGGGACGACAGGCTTTTTTCCTGGTCGAACATCTGAACAAAATCATTTGGATTTGCCTTGTTGTATAGCTTGCCGTTATAGTCGAGATGAGGCTGGTTGTCGGCATGATAACGGAACGTGGCATTAAACATGCGCTTTTCATTCAAATAACTGTATGTTGTGTTCAGAACCTGCCTGTCCCATTGCAAATGTCCGGGTTCTCCCGCTTCTTTTCTGTGCAGGACGGAACCGTCGGCCAGAAGAAAGGTCTCTTCGTTGTCGCGCCACATTTGGTAAATATTGCGATGGCTGACAGAATAATTAACGGAAAACTCCGACTTTTTGTGATTGATTCGCCCGTTGATGCTGTTGTTTCCAAACTGTTTTAATTTGAAAACGTTCTGTATATTCACGCCCAGATTGCCACCTGTTTCGTGACGGCGTACAATGTAATCAACTACCGCTTCGGCATTTCCGTAACGCAGTCCGGGATTGTCGTGATATTCGATGCGAATGACGTCTTTCGGCTGCAGGGCCATAGCTTGCAGGCTCGGTCATGTCGACTGGCACGTACTGAAACACGGCGGTTTGTCCGGGTGATTTCAGATTTAACAGTTCATCCATCGACAAATGAAAATGACAGCACAGTTTTTGCACTTCCAAAAATGTCAATCCTTTTTCTCCGCGAATTCGCCGATAGGCCGCATCGGGGCTAATATTCAACAGGTCTCCAATTACGTCGGCCAGACGATAAGATGTAGGTATTAAAGATTTGATAATTTCAAATAATCGTTTTTGCACATCCATTTTTTACATATTACTATTTTAAGGTTATGGCAAAGATATGTGAAATTTGAAAAAATGCAATACTATATGTTAATTTTTTTTATTGTCGGGAAAATAAATTCTCTCTCCGGATAGTTTTCTTTTCTATCCGAATAACATCCAGATGGCGCTTTTTGTATTCCTCTGCCAGCCAGATGGCGTATTCCGTATCCCGAACGGTATCCAACTCCAGCTTTTCTACGATCGTGTTCAATCGTTTGTGAATGCTCCCCCGTACTTCAACCGGACGGATACCCAATTCATGACAGGTATTTCTTAACAATTGCTCGGATGCTGCCCGGAAAGTCTCACTTGCCGGACGATGACCGTCTGCCACCAGTGGAAATTCTATCGGCAAAAGGATAACCGTATCGTAATGATCCTTGGCGTAGGATTTCACAATCCTGTTTTTAGTCGGGTAGAACCATACAGCCATTCCTGAAGCGAACAACCATCTGAAATAAAGGAATCCCCCCGTTGCATTTCGGCCCGGACTCTTTCTGTAAATCGCCTCATTCCCAGCTCTATCAATTCGGACGATCCGCACTGTTCCAGCGAATAACCCGGAAATGCGTCCGGCAGTATCTCGCGCATGGTGCGCGCACGGGTGATCGGAATCTCCGTCAGATAACTTAACGCCAGACTGAGGGTCGTTTTTCCCGTTGAATACGTTCCACTGATCGCAATTCGCATAGTCAATCCTTTGCATCGCCGGTTAAATACAACTCCCGATAAGCCTTGGACAACGAATGAACTGCCGACATTTTCGGAGTTACCTGCATCCGGTCTGCCATAGCCTGCAGAGCGTGCTCTCTGTCTGAAAAGTCAATGCATCGACCAGGAATGCGATACTCTTCGAACAACTGGCGCAGGCAGGTTCCGGCAACGTCTGTTTCGGAGAGAAGTTCCGCATGAAAAATAACATCATAGTTTTTCGCGGCATAAACCGCAAACACTCTTTCCAGACTGTGAATCATGGACTGTTCGTAAATCAGTTCTACATGGAGAGAACGGCATTTGAGCCAGACAAGTTCTTGGAGAACGCTTCCGTCCGAAACGAATTTTTCCCCGTACTTTTGTTCCACGATGATACGTTCCGTAAATGCCCCCCAGGCAGTATACATACGAATCCGGCCACTGGCAGGATTTCATGTCCATATTTAATCCATACCTGATGGCCGTTTGTGAAAAGGAGGGACTCAGGCTCAAGTCATATCCGCACATAATGGCCAGCGTTTTGACCAAAAGCAGATTCTCGTTGCCGTTTAATCCGGCTATCGCTATTCGTCTCATAATCAATAGAATTGTTGTGCCACCTTAATTATCGAGTACATGTTTCCAACCCTGGTAGACAAATCAACCGCCTGCCATATTTCTTCCTTCTTCCGGAGTGTACGGTAATCCAGAAAACAGACTTCACTGTCACACGTTTTTTCTTCGGAAGGACGTTCACAGCGAGCGTCTATTTCCCGCAACCATAAATTGCCGCTTTCCGATCGCGAAGTATACCTGATTACTCCCTTTTCATCACCATTGAGCACTTTACGCCCTACTTTCTTGAATTTCACTGACATACTTTTGAATTTTTAAAGTTTATAATCGTTGACGGTGCAAATATACAAC
>JAIRLL010000150.1 GCA_031259505.1 Tannerella sp. | reverse complement strand
CTCTCTCTCTCTCTCTCTCTCTCTCTCTCTCTCTCTCTCTCGCAAATATCGTGCCACAACCTGCCAAAAGGCGGGTTGAATCGCATTTATTTACAGAAAAAATCGAAAGTCCGTTCATTATTACCTTTGTCTTATTTTCACAGTTATATAATGGCCGCAAAGATAGGTTGCATGTTTTATATAAACAAAACTTTTCCCATGTTTTTTTGCAGGAAGCGCATTTTTAACAGAAGGATATATTTGTATGTGAGACATTGCGGCCGGAAACTCTTGAGTAATAGCATCCTGTGATTTCAGGGGGGAGTACAAAAAATCACTCAAGAAATGACTTCCATTTTACAGCCTGTACTTTTTCCCGAAAAAGCGATACCCATAAGAATAACTTTTCCGGGATAGCGGTTGTAGTAACGACGTTCGTGGATCTGTTTCATTGCCGCATTGAGGAGCGTGTCGATTTTCGTTTCGGCATCAAATTTTATTTCGGCGACGACGGTCAGGCCGGGCTGTTCCCAGACGGCGTCGGCGCGTCCGATATTGTTCGACGGCTCGCCATGAATTTTGAAGCCAAGCATGCGCATCCATATTAACATTAAGCTATGATAATACGCTTCATTGATTTTGCCGCCGATTTCGAACGGGACGGTGGCAATCATTGCTTCGAGACTTCGGGCGAAACCGGCTTCGTCGCAAGTCTTGATTTGCTGTTCCATTGTCTTGCGCAAGTTGTCGATATACCGTTCGTCGGGATATTTTCCATAAGCCTGCAGCAAACATCTCATGAACGCCCTTGTCACTTCCATATTCGGTATGTCGAGCGTATAACCGGGCTCGCCATTGTCATCCAGGTGCATTTCTTTAATGGTCAAATAACCCGTTTGGAACAGCAGTGGTATTTCGCTTATATTCGACGGCTCGTATCCCTGGAATACACTGTCGTCAACAGCAATGCCTTCTACTATCATGTCCGGATTGTCGCGACGGCAAATGATGTCTATCAGGAAAGTCGGAGTACCGGTATTATACCAGTAAGCGGAAAATATCTGTACATCAAAAAAGTGCATTGTCGAAAACGGATTATATACAGATGTTTTACCGTCCCAGGTATATCCATTGTACCAGTAACGTATGCGGTCCAGTACCCATTCCCCTGTTTTTCCCTGATATTCGGCGGCCCGGTCGATATATTCCGAAAAGTTGTTTTCAAGTTCTTCCTGCGTATAACCGCATATAGCCGTATACCGTCTGTCTAAAGTAATATCCGTAAGATTGTTAAGCGCCGAAAACACCGACAGCCCCGAAAACTTCGATACGCCCGTAATAAAGACAAACTCTATATACTGATCAGCGCCTTTCATCACCTGATAAAAATCGTGTACTGTCCTGCGGATCACATTAAGGTCGGGATCGAACAGATGACTTGTGACCGGTTTGTCGTATTCGTCAATCAGTATGACTGCGTTTTTGCCGGTTTTATCATATAGACGCTTAATCAATTCTCTAAAACAGTCTTCCGCCAGTTGCGATTCTAATGTGACTTGATAAGTCGAGGCAACCTCTTTCAGGTATCTGTTCAGACTGTTTTTCATTTCATCCGGCGCAGAATGGTTTATTTGCGTCCAGTCGATTCTGATAACGGGATATTGCTGCGTCCAGTCCCATTTGTCGTAAATATACAGTCCTTTGAACAAGTCTTCACGACCGCTGAATAACGCATCCAGCGTGCTTATCAGAAGCGATTTCCCAAACCGGCGCGGACGGGATAGAAAATAAATCCTTCCCTCCGATATCATCCTGTGAATAATTTCGGTTTTATCCACATATACACAGTCTGCTTTACGTAAGATCTCAAACGACTGCGTTCCTAACGGTAACTTTCTCATGACACGAATGTTTTATCTGTTACTGAATTTTGGAACAAAGATATTACATTTTATCCGGTAATCATGTGTACAGAATTGCAGAATTTCCAGAATTTACAAAAATCTGTCATTCCGGGAATTTTATTTGGAAGGGTTTTGCGAAGCCGGTTCAGGTAAGCAGTTGGGTTTGCCGGAAAAGGCGGGCAGAGGATTCCCCGCCATTCGGATATTCAAAAAAAAATACCTAACTTTGTCCCCGATGGAAACAGAACAGACACAACAGTTTGAAGTGATGGCGCCGGCAGGGTCTTACGAATCATTGATGGCGGCCATTCAGGGCGGCGCCGATTCCGTCTATTTCGGCATCGAAGGGCTGAACATGCGCGCCCGCTCGTCAAGTAATTTTACTGTCGGCGACCTGCGCCGGATCGTATCCATCTGTCGTGAGCACGAAACAAAAAGCTACCTGACGGTGAACACGGTGATTTACGACGACGACATTCTCCTGATGCAAAAAATCGTTGACGCAGCGAAGGAAACGGGCGTTTCCGCCATCATTGCGGCAGATGTGGCGGCAATGAGCTACGCGAACCGTATCGGACAGGAGGTGCATCTCTCTACCCAGTTGAACATCTCAAATCTGGAAGCGCTGAAATTTTACGCACGCTTTGCCACTGTGGCCGTACTGGCGCGAGAGTTGAATCTGAAACAGGTGCAGGCCTTGCACGAAGCCATCCGCGAGCAGCAAATCAAGGGTACTGACGGCAATCTGATACGCATCGAAATGTTTTGTCACGGCGCGCTCTGCATGGCCATCTCGGGCAAATGCTACCTGAGCCTGCACGAGATGAATGCCTCCGCCAACCGCGGCAACTGTATGCAGATTTGCAGGCGGGGATTCACCGTCAAAGACCGGGAAACGGACATCGAAATGGAAATAGACAACGAATACATCATGTCTCCCAAGGATCTGAAAACTATTCATTTCATCAACAAAATGGCCGATGCGGGCGTCCGCGTTTTCAAGATCGAAGGGCGCGCCCGCGGGCCTGAATATGTGCGCACCGTCACGGCGTGCTACAAAGAGGCCCTTCAGGCCTGGAGCGACGGTGTCTTCGACGACGGCAAGGTCAAAATCTGGGACGAACGCCTGCAAACCGTCTTCAACCGCGGCTTCTGGGACGGCTACTATCTGGGGCAGCGTCTGGGAGAATGGAGCAGCCGCTACGGCTCGCAGGCCACCCGGCAGAAGGAATACGTCGCGCGCGGCATCGGCTATTTTGGCAGAATAGGCGTGGCGGAGTTCGAAATGGAATCCGGCGAACTGAACGCGGGCGACGAAATACTGATAACAGGGCCAACGACCGGAACCCTTTTCCTGACGGCAGACGAAATCAGAGTCGACCTCAAACCCGTCTCCCGCACAAAAAAAGGAGAACGCTTCTCCATTAAAACGCCTGAAAAGATACGCGTATCCGACAGGATGTATAAATTTGTACCCAAAAACTGACTGAACAATGAAAGAATACCGTTTTAGCGTGGATTTGAAGGTGCGAGACTACGAATGTGACTTGCAGGGAGTGGTAAACAATTCCAACTATCAGCGATATATGGAACATACGCGCCACGAATATCTGGAGTCGCTGGGCGAAAACTTCGGCGCGATGCATGAAAAAGGCATTGATGCGTTTGTGACGCGCGCAGACATTCGGTTCAAGACACCGCTGCGTAGCGGCAACCGTTTCCGCTCATGCCTGAACGTGCGGAAAGAAGGCCCTAAATTAGTGTTCGAACAGGACATTTTCCGCCTCCCGGACATGACGCTGGCCGCTTCGGGACGAATCGAGTCGGCGGTCGTCGAGAACGGCAGGCTGACGCGCGGCGAATATTTTGATAACCTGCTGATTTAAAACAGATGGTCGAAGACAACCGCATATACTTGACAGGTCTTACGATGCTGAAAGGTATCGGCGACACGCTCGCCCGCCAACTGCTGCAATATTTCGGCAATGAAGCGGAAAAAGTTTTCGCCGCGAAGAAACAGACGCTCGAAAAAATACCCGGCATAGGCGCCATCAAGGCGGAAGCCATCATACAGTCGAAGGCGGAAGCGCTCCGGAATGCTGAGCAGGAACTCGCCTTCGTAGAAAAAAAGAAACTCCGCCTGTTTTCGATCACGGACGAAGACTACCCTGTCCGCCTGCGCGAATGTCCGGATGCGCCGATTGTATTTTACTGTAAAGGGAGCGCCGATTTGAACGTACCGTACGTGCTGAGCATCGTCGGGACGCGCAACGCCACCGATTACGGTGAAAAACTGACGGTACTGTTCCTGAAGGAACTGTCGGAAATGATTCCCGGTCTGCTTGTAGTCAGCGGACTGGCGTACGGCATCGACATCTGCGCGCACCGGAACGCCGTGAAATTCGGATTGCCGACCGTAGGCGTGCTGGCGCACGGTCTGGACAGGCTTTATCCCTCTTTGCATCGCAAGACAGCCATCGAGATGATTGAACAGGGCGGAGCCCTGCTGACGGATTTTGTCAGCGGAACTACTCCCGAACGCGAAAATTTCCTGCAACGCAACCGGCTGATCGCAGGACTGTCGGATGCCACCATCGTCGTCGAATCGGCCAAAAAGGGCGGGGCGCTGGTTACGGCCGACATTGCGTTTTCGTACGGGCGGGAAGTATACTCTTTTCCCGGACGGGTTGACGACCATTATTCGGAAGGATGCAACTGGCTGATACAAACGAATAAGGCCGGACTGATCACCTCCGCCCGGGACATCGTGGAAGCGCTTAACTGGGATTTGAAAGAAAAGAAAACGACTCCGCAACAGTCCCGCCTCGCGTTTGCGGACGACCGGCCACAGTCGCCCGTGCTGGATGCGATTGCCGGAAAGAAGCAGATTCAAATCAATGAACTGTCTTTGTTGCTGGATATTCCCGTGAATCAGTTGTCGCCCCTGCTGTTCGAACTGGAACTGGCAGGACATATACAGGCTATTCCGGGAGGCGCTTACAGGCTGAACTTTTAAAATCATTTTTGCGAATATCCTGTGAACAGTATTAACTTTGTCGCTCCTCCGGGATCTGCCGGACAGGGGAAAATAAAAACAACAAAACGTATGATATGAAAATCAATCTGCGAATAAGAGAACGTAAACTGCAACTGTTATTTCTCGTATACATAGTGTTGCCTGTCCCGACGATTAGCCTCATCGCCCAGAACATTCCGGCCGGCGCCGTGATACCGGACCTATTTGCAGGCATCGGATTGTCTGCCGTGATTTTTATTCTCACGACATTCATGACCACAAAGGGTTTGCGCATCTTCTATTTCGCGCTGCTGGCCGCGGCGCTGATTCCCGGCGCTGTGCTGCTCGGATATTTGCTGTTTGCCAAGGTACTGCTTTTAGAAGACACGCTGATGACCCTGTTCGAAACAAACACAGGCGAATCGAAAGAATTTATCGTCCACTACATGAATCCGTGGATCACTCTGGGGGTGGCGCTGTATGCGCTCGTTCCGGCCGTATTCATTTTAAAGATGAAGAACCTGACATGTCCCCGCATAAGAGAACACAGGAAGACCTTTACCGCCTGCATTCTGCTGCTGTTCCTGTTTCTGGCGGTCGAACCGGTTGCTCAGCGCATCTACTTTGTGGATTTCTACCGCATTTTCGCCGATTATAAAATACGTACGGTCATGGAGGAGAAAGCCATCAAGTCGCGGCAGAAACAGCCGTTCGAGGTTGTCCTGTCCGAAGACATGGCGCCGCAGACACTCGTCGTGGTGATAGGAGAATCGCTGACGCGCCATCACATGTCGCTGTACGGATACGGACGCGATACCAATCCGCTACTGACGGCGCGCAAACCGTCGCTGTCGGTGTATCGGGATGTCATTTCACCGCATGTACATACGATACCCGTGCTGCGCGACATCCTGACTTTTGCCGATGAGACGCATCCCGAATATCTGACCACCCGTCCGTCGCTTTTCGAACTGTTCAATCGCGCAGGATACGAAACCTGCCTGATAAGCAACCAGCCGGTTGGCGAAAGCAGTTCGAGCTACGAACCGCTGCTGCAACTCGCTAATCGCGCAACAGATCTGTCCGTGACGAACGAGCCGGACGGTGTGCTGCTGAAAACGCTCGAACAGGCGCTGAAAAGCGACCGGCGCAAGTTGATAGTCATTCACCTGATGGGAAGCCATACGGTCTACAAATTCCGTTATCCCCCGTCGTTCAACCGCTTCAATCACCTCGAACAGCCGCTCCCCGAACAGAAAGACCGGTTGACCGAGAACGCGCTGGAAATAGTCGATCAGTACGACAATTCCGTATTGTACAACGACTTTATCATCGCAAGCATCCTGGAACTGATGGAACGCAAAGACGAACCGTCGGCCATGGTCTACTTTTCGGATCACGGCGAAGAGGTGTTTGATTTCCGCAATTTTACGGGACATGCTTTCGAAAAAATATCGACCTGCATGTGTGAAGTGCCGTTTATCGTCTGGACATCCGACCGGTTCGGCAGGAAGCGCAAGGATTTGGTTTACGATGAGGCGCGTCCTTTTTCCACAACAGATGCGCTCCACAGCCTGGCGCACATGGCAGGGCTGAACTTCGAAGGATACGACGCGAGCCGGAGCCTGTTTTCTCCTCACTTTGTCCCGCGCAAACGGAACGTAGGCGATTTGACCTACGACTGCGTCAAAATACGTACGGCAGAAGAAAAAAAGAAAGAATCCGCCGGCCGCGTCCTTTCAGGACAGGGACTTTGACACGCATGTGTTGCGCGCGACGAAACCCTTTGAACCTGAGTTCTGCGTAATAAATGCTTTTCTTACGTCGCACTCAGGTTGCAAGGAAATTCCCCAGGTCTGCAACAGAGGCTAATAACACGTCTGCAAGGCCGGAAAACATTTTTATTATCCCGAACTCAGGTTTTCAAACCCGTAAGAGATTTTTTCAAACTCGTGCGAGATTTTTTCTATCCCGTGCATGTTTTTCCGGTTTTTTCCGGTCTTTTCCGGCAATACCTTTGTGCCCTTTGTGCCTTTGTGGTTAAAAATGCGCCGTTTTTGCCCGGATCATCTTCGGAAGCAGCAAAAAAAAGAGGCTACCCCGTATTTGAGGCAGCCTCTACGTTTGACTTTTGCGCGCGTTTCAGTCTTTCAGTTTGGCGGAAAGAAACTCGCGGTTGAGGCGTGCGATGTTGGTCACGGAGATGGCTTTGGGGCATTCCGCTTCGCAGGCGCGCGTATTGGTGCAGTTGCCGAAGCCGAGTTCGTCCATCCTGGCTACCATTGCTTTGGCGCGGCGGGCAGCTTCGATCCGACCCTGCGGCAGCAGAGCCAACTGGCTCACCTTGGCCGAGACAAACAGCATCGCCGAACCGTTCTTGCAGGCTGCCGCACATGCGCCGCACCCGATACATGCCGCCGCATCCATTGCAAGGTCGGCTTTGTCCTTCGGAATGGGGATGGCATTGGCGTCGGGCACGCCGCCGGTGTTGACGGAAACGAATCCGCCGGCCTGCATGATTTTGTCGTAGGCCTGCCGGTCGACGGTCAGGTCGCGAATCACCGGAAATCCGGCCGAACGCCACGGCTCGACCGTTATCGTCGCGCCGTCCCTGAACTTGCGCATGTGCAACTGACAGGTAGTGATTTCCGTATCCGGCCCGTGAGGATGTCCGTCAATGTAGAGCGAACACATCCCGCAGATGCCTTCGCGACAGTCGTGGTCGAAAAATACCGGCTCCTTGCCGTCGTTGATTAATTGCTCGTTGAGCACGTCCAGCATCTCAAGGAAAGAACTTCCCTGCGAAATATTCTGCAATTTGTATGTCTCGAATGCGCCTTTTTCTTTCGGTCCTCGCTGGCGCCACACTTTCAGTGTAATATTAATATTCTTGTCCATAATCTCTGTCGTTTTTTAATTTTTGTAATTACGTTGCTGGCGAACTACAAATTCATAGCCCAGCGTCTCTTTCTGCATGACGGGGGGGACGTCTTCTCCCTGATATTCCCAGCAGGATACGTATGAAAATTCGTCGTCTCTGCGCCTGGCTTCTCCGTCTTCGGTCTGATACTCTTCGCGGAAATGTCCGCCGCACGATTCGGCGCGGTCATACGCGTCATATGCCATCAGTTCGCCGAGTTCTATGAAATCGGCCAGGCGAAGCGCCTTGTCGAGTTCCACGTTCAGGTCTTCGGCCTTGCCCGGAATGCGCGTATTGCTCCAAAACTCCTTTTTCAGCGCCTTTATTTTGTCGATGGCCGTTTTCAGGCTGTCGGCATTGCGTGCCATTCCGACGCATTCCCACATGATGTGTCCAAGTTCCTTGTGGATACTGTCCACCGAGCGTTCGCCCTTGATGTCCATCAGCCGCGCAATACGTTCGCGGATTTGTTTTTCGGCGGTCTCAAATTCCGGCGCGTCGGTTTTGAAGCGCGGCACCTGTATCTGGTCGGCCAGGTAGTTCTGTATGGTGTAGGGCAGGACGAAATAGCCGTCTGCCAGTCCCTGCATCAGAGCCGACGCGCCCAGCCGGTTGGCGCCGTGGTCGGAGAAGTTGGCTTCGCCGATGGCAAAAAGGCCGGGGATGCTCGTCATCAGTTCGTAATCGACCCACAGGCCGCCCATCGAATAATGCAGCGCGGGGAATATCATCATCGGCGTTTCGTAGGGATTGTCGTCGACAATTTTTTCATACATCTGGAAGAGATTGCCGTAGCGCTGCTCGACGACCTTCTTGCCCAGCCGGTTGATGGCGTCGGCAAAGTCGAGATACACGGCCTGTCCCGAACCGACGCCGAAGCCTGCGTCGCAGCGTTCCTTGGCGGCGCGCGAAGCCACGTCGCGAGGCACCAGATTGCCGAATGCCGGATAGCGGCGTTCGAGATAGTAGTCGCGGTTTTCCTCGGCGATCTGGGTCGGTTTCAGTTTGCCGGCGCGGATCGCTTCGGCGTCTTCTTTCTTTTTGGGGACCCAGATGCGCCCGTCGTTGCGCAGCGATTCGGACATCAGCGTCAGTTTGGACTGAAACTCGCCGTGCACGGGGATGCAAGTCGGATGTATCTGCACATAACACGGATTGGCGAACCAGGCGCCTTTCCTGTAGCATTGCCATGCGGCCGAGCCGTTCGAGGCCATTGCGTTGGTCGAGAGGAAAAACGTGTTCACGTATCCTCCGGTAGCCACCACTACGGCATGTGCCGCGTAGCGTTCTATTGCGCCGGTGACCAGATTGCGGGTGATGATGCCGCGCGCGCGTCCGTCGACAAGTACGACGTCCAGCATCTCGTGCCGGTTGTACATCTTCACTTTGCCCAGCCCGATCTGGCGGCTGAGCGCCGAATAGGCGCCGAGCAGCAACTGCTGTCCTGTCTGGCCGCGGGCGTAAAACGTGCGCGACACCTGCGCGCCGCCAAACGAGCGGTTGTCGAGCAGTCCGCCGTATTCGCGGGCAAAGGGTACGCCCTGCGCTACGCACTGGTCGATGATGGAATTGGACACTTCGGCCAGCCGGTACACGTTGGCTTCACGGGCGCGGTAATCGCCGCCCTTGATGGTGTCGTAAAACAGGCGATAGACGGAATCGCCGTCGTTCTGATAGTTTTTCGCCGCATTGATACCGCCCTGCGCGGCGATGGAATGTGCGCGGCGGGGCGAATCCTGTATGCAGAAACCGAGCACGTTGAACCCCATCTCGGCAAGCGATGCGGCAGCCGATGCGCCGGCCAGACCCGTCCCTACGACGATGATGTCGAGACGGCGTTTGTTGGCGGGATTCACTAATTTTTGATGATCCTTGTAGTTTGTCCACTTTTCAGCCAGCGGGCCTTGTGGTATTTTTGAATTTATCTGAGCCATAATGATTTCAATTAATAATAAATTATTTACATGTTAAATACCTGCACAGCAGAGACTGCTTGCATAAAACACAAGCGTCACGCCTGCAAATCCCAGAAATATCAGAGTGGCGACGATGTAGCCGATCGCTTTCCAGCGCTTCAGCCAAAGGCCGTTACTCAATCCGATGGTCTGGACTGCACTCCAGAAGCCATGCGTCAGGTGAAACCATAAAGCCGCATACCAGACCAGGTAGGCAATCACAACCCACAACTGGCTGAAATAATACCGGATAAAGGCAACGCCATCCTGCGGTGAAACGGGATTGCCGCCCAGTTCCACTTCGTGATGCCCAAGCAGTTCCGCAAACATCATCCTGTACCAGAACTGGCTGAGGTGCAGGATGAAAAATCCGCACACGATAATTCCCAGTACAAACATGTTCTGCGAAGCCCAACTCACCCCCGCGGGACGCCTGTTGACCGCATAGCGGCTGTTCCCCCGCGCCTTCCTGTTTTGCAGCGTCAGCATGACGGCGTAAATGAAGTGGATGGCAACGATTGCTGCTAATAAAACAGTGGCGGCAACTGCATACCAGTTTGCGCCCAGAAGCGAACAGATCATGTTGTACGCATCGGGCGAAAATATTGCCGCCACATTCATGGATAAATGAAACAACAGAAATAAAACCAGCACAATGCCGGAGATACTCATGATTAGTTTCCTGCCAATTGAAGAATGAAGTAACCACATAAAAATAATAGAGTTTTAGTTATTGTAATAAAATAAATGATTTCTGCCGAGACAAAGATACAACAATATATGCATATAAGGATATGAATGAATGCATAAAAAATCTCGCCTTTGCCGCAACATCCTGTACATCTGCATTAAAGAAACCGGGCGCCGGCATTTTCGGATTTGAGATTTTTTTTTGATAAAACGGAACTTTATCCGTATTTTTGCGAACCGATGTCGGTCAAAGAAAAAACAGAAGAACGAATGAAAACAGTAGTACACACCGAACAGGAAAAGATTGAATCCGTTATTCGCCAGTGCAGTGTATGCCATGTCGGGATGGCGGATGCGAACGGCATACCTTACGTCCTGCCCATGAATTTCGGATACCGCGAGGGCGTCGTATTCCTTCATTCGGCGCAGGAAGGCACTCATGTCGAAATACTTAAGTGCAATCCGAACGTATGCGTCGTATTTACGTCCAAAAGCGAGCTTGTCTGGCAGCATCCGGATGTGGCTTGCAGCTACAGAATGCGCTCGGAAGCGGTAATAGGCTGGGGGAAGGTGGTTTTCGAAGAAGACTTCGACCGCAAAACGGAAGCGCTGGACATCCTGATGAAACAGTATTCGGACAGGCAGTTTCGGTATTCCAGGCCGGCAGTCGTCAATACCCGAATCTGGCGCATCGAACTGGAAAAAACGACTTGCAGGGCATTCGGGGTTCCGCACAGGGCGTCTCCGGCGAACGGAAACGATTTATAGATAACATTTATTGAAATATAAAAATTACCGATGCGGTTTATATTGTTTTTTGCTGTAACTTTGCATCATGAAATTAAAAACAGGAATTACAAATTTTAAAAACAAACATTATGAGCACAAATGAAAAAAACAACGTAGGATTGGAAATTATCGTGATTAATCCGGTGATTGAGAAATTGAAAGGACTGCTGGCCAACTATCAGGTGTTTTATACCAACCTGAGAGGACTGCACTGGAATATACAGGGAGACAAGTTTTATGAACTGCACGCACTCTATGAGGAGTACTACAACGAGATTACCGAAAAAATCGACGAAGTGGCCGAACGCATCGTCATACTGGGCGGCGTTCCGGAGAATAGCTTTTCGGACTATCTGAAATTGTCGAGCGTGAAAGAAATATCGGCTGTTTCCGACTGGAGAACCGGCGTGAGCAACGTACTGGACACTTTGAAACTGCTGCTCGACCAGTTGCGCGAGCTTCACCGTCTGGCCGTCAAGGCGGGCGATCAGGAAACTTTCTCGCTGGCCAAGCACGGTATCAAAAGTTTTGAGAAGAAAGTCTGGATGCTTACGGCATACCTGAAAGACTGATGTCGCACGAGACGCAGTATTCGCGAAAAAACGAATCCTGTCCGCACCGGGCAAATGCCTCCGCGGACAGGATTTTTTGTTTCATACAAGGAGGAACGATGCAGGTTTTATTCTTCGCGCGAGGCGGTTTTGTTCATTCACACGCACGGCATTTTATCGCAAGCCCTTGAATTTTTGAATTTTTGAATCCCCGAACTGTTAATTTTATGCACGAAATCATATTGCGCGCAATATATGTTTTCGCTACATTTTCTGTTCAACAAATCCAGCCGCACGCAGGCACGTCATGTCCGCATGCACAGTAAAATGCTAAAATTACGAACCGCAACTTTTTTTTGCCTTATCAAAGAACCTCGTTAACATAAATTACGTCTCATAGTATTGACAAATGTACAAATCGCACTTATCTTTGCGGTGTGGTTTTTCATAATAGTATTAGATTTAAGATTGACAAATTGATTAAGAGTTGTCGCGAGGCAACTCTTAATCTTTTACAGACCTCGCCTTCTGCATTTTTGATGCAGTCCAGATTGTCGTGTTTCATTTATTAACTGGTGCAAAAGTGTTTTTTTTTCGAACTGAACGAACGTGTTGTGACATAAATTCCAGTATTTGCAAGAAACCATCTCTTCCGGATTTTCCGTAATCCTGGCGGGTGTATTCCTGATTGTCGCGCCCATGTTCGGACAAAGTCGGAAGGAAGAATACAATGTTTCATTCTTTTTTATGTACATTTGCAGCCATCTAAGCCCGAATGTGATGGATATCATAACAAAAAATGTACTGAATTTTTACCGCCGGAGACAGCGCATTGTGGAGTCGTATGGAAAATATCTCGTTGATTTGCAGCGAGAGCAGTTGCGGCATCTGTTGAAATTCGCCGAAAAAACGGAGTGGGGATTGCAATACGGCTACCGCAGTATCCGCGACTACTCCACCTTTGCACAGCGCGTCCCCCTGCAGTCATACGATACGCTCAAGTCGTGGATAGGGCGAATGATCAACGGCGAAAAAAATATCTTGTGGCCTTCCGCCACGAAATGGTTTGCCAAAAGCAGCGGCACGACCAACGACAAAAGCAAATTTATCCCCGTCACACCTGACATTCTCGACTCCTGCCACTATCGCGGCGGATACGACACCACCGGTCTTTACCTGCGAAACCATCCCGAAAGCCGTTTCTTCACAAAAAAGAATTTGATCCTGGGAGGCAGCCACAGCCCGTCGCCGCTCAACCGATATGCGCACTGCGGCGATCTCTCGGCCGTCCTGTTGCAGCATATCCCCGCATACGTCAACCTGATACGTGTCCCCGCAAAACAAATTATCCTCATGGACGAGTGGGAAGCGAAAATCAGCGCCATCGTCGAACATACGTGGAACAGGCGTATCGGAAGCCTGTCGGGCATCCCGTCGTGGATGCTGACGCTTCTCAAGGCCGTGCTGAAAAAGACCGGCAGAGAAACACTCACGGAAGTATGGCCTGATCTGGAAGTCTTTTTCCACGGCGGCATCAGCTTTGAGCCGTACAGAATGTCGTACGAAAGGCTGATTCCTTCCGACAAAATGAACTACATGGAAACATACAATGCATCCGAAGGCTTTTTCGGCATACAGGACGACCCCGCCGACTCCGCTATGCTACTGATGCTTGACTATGGCATTTTCTACGAGTTTATCCCCGTAAACGAATCGGGACAGACGGACAGTTCCACGGCCGTGCCGCTCGAAGAAGTAAAGACAGGCGAAAACTATGCCATGGTGATTTCTACAAGCGGCGGACTGTGGCGATACATGATTGGCGATACGATCCGCTTCACATCCCTCTTTCCTCACAAATTCGTGATATCGGGACGTACGACGCACTTTATCAATGCCTTTGGCGAAGAACTGGTAGTCGACAATGCCGAAAAAGCCATCCACATCGCATCTTGCGAGACGGGCGCGGAAGTGAATGCCTACACCGCCGCCGCCCTGTTTTTGCTGGACAAGGGGAAAGGGCGACACCAGTGGCTCATCGAATTTGACAAACCTCCCGCCTCCATCGACAAGTTTGCACGGATTCTGGACGACGCATTGAAATCGCTCAATTCCGACTACGAAGCCAAACGCTACCGGGAAATGTCGCTGCAAGCCCCCGAAATCATCACGGCGCGCGAAGGCGTATTCTTCGAGTGGCTGAAGATGAAAGGCAAACTGGGGGGACAGCACAAAGTGCCCCGGCTCAGCAACAATCGCGAAATTATTGACGAACTGCTCGCCCTGAACTATCCGGACAACGTATAATTGAATGAACAATTGCTATCCAGCCGTTACGGAATATTCCTTTCATGTTTCGCCCCGTGTGTTGCTGGAAACCATGCAAAGTACACATTCCATACATCTAAATTAACGGGGGCGAATATGTTTTTAACGTTTAACTTGATGGAATTGTCATATGTTTTTGCTAACTTTGAGCCGATTTTTTTTCATTTTTAAAAATGACTGGAAAGTCAAGAGGTTTAGGTAGTTACGATAATGACAAAGGAAAATAATTAAGATGGAAAATTTAGGACTGGGTTTTTTGCTGATGTGTGTAGGGATGATTACGGTATTTACTATCCTCCTGATTGTAATCGGATTGGGAAATCTTCTTATTCTGTGGGTCAACCGTTATTCGCCCCAGCAGCCTTTGGCGCCGATTGTGGCGCCGGCGTCGACAGCGTCTTCGCAGCCCGACATTCCGGATCAGGTCATAGTGGCCATCGTTTCGGCCGTAAGTATTACAACCGAAGGCAAAGGCAGGGTAACTGCCGTCAGAAAACAGCAATATATATAATAAACGAGTGATAATTAATAAATTAAAAATATAACTTCATGAAGCGCGAGGTGAAATTTTGTTTGGTTTTTCGGGACATGTGGCAGTCTGCCGGTAAATACGTCCCCCGTGTAGACCAGTTAGTGCAGGTAGCGCCTGCCATTATTGAAATGGGCTGTTTTGCCCGTGTCGAAACGAACGGCGGCGGCTTTGAACAGGTAAATCTGCTGTTTGGCGAGAATCCGAATAATGCGGTACGCGCGTGGACAAGACCGTTTCACGCGGCCGGAATCCAGACGCAAATGCTGGACAGGGCGCTGAACGGACTGCGGATGAGCCCCGTGCCGGCCGATGTGCGCCGTCTGTTTTACAGGGTAAAGAAAGTGCAGGGGACAGATATTACGCGCACATTCTGCGGGCTGAACGACTTGCGTAACATCAAGCCGTCTATCCGCTACGCAAAAGAAGCGGGCATGATTTCGCAGTGCGCTTTGTCAATCACCTGTTCGCCTGTTCATACGGTTGAATATTATACAAATATGGCCATCGAACTGATCAGGGAAGGGGCGGATGAGATATGCATCAAAGACATGGCGGGCATCGGGCGTCCGTATTCGCTCGGGCGGATCGTCGCCAACATCAAGAAGGCGCATCCCGACATTCCCATTCAGTATCACAGCCATGCAGGGCCGGGGTTCAGCGTGGCTTCGATTCTGGAAGTCTGCAAGGCAGGTTGCGATTATATCGACGTGGGGATGGAACCGCTGTCGTGGGGAACGGGTCATGCCGACCTGCTGACCGTGCAGGCGATGTTGAAAGACGCAGGATTCAAGACGCCCGAAATAAATATGGACGCCTACATGAGGGTGCGCACGCTGATTCAGGAGTTTATGGACGATTTTCTGGGCTTGTACATCAGTCCGAAAAATCGCCTGATGAACTCGCTGCTGATTGCTCCCGGACTGCCGGGCGGCATGATGGGCAGCCTGATGGCCGATCTGGAAACAAATCTCGAATCAATCAACAAAAGCCGCAGGAAAAAAGGAGAAAAAGACCTGTCGCAGGACGAACTGCTTATCAAACTGTTCGACGAGGTGGCCTACGTATGGCCGCGCGCCGGTTATCCGCCGCTTGTGACGCCGTTCAGCCAGTATGTGAAAAACCTGTCGCTAATGAACGTCACTCAGATGTTGAAAGGAAAGGAGCGGTGGAGCATCATCGCCGACGATATCTGGGACATGCTGCTCGGCAAGGCAGGACGCCTGCCCGGCGCGCTGGCGCCCGAACTGATTGAAAAGGCGAAAGATGAAGGCCGCGAATTTTTCGAAGGCAATCCTCAGGACAATTATCCCGACGCGCTGGACAAATATCGCGCCCTGATGAGAGAAAAACACTGGGATACAGGCCAGGACGACGAGGAACTCTTTGAATACGCCATGCATCCCGCTCAATACGAAGCTTATCGTTCGGGTAAGGCAAAGGCAGACTTTGTGGCGGACGTGGCTAAGCGAATCGAAGAAAAGAATGCGGCGAACAACCTGCCGGAGAAACCCCAGACGCTGTCGGTCAACGTAAACGGACAGTATTACAAGGTCACTGTTTCGTTCGGCGATCCTTCGGGCAATACCGTTCCGCCGCAAGAAGACGACAGTAAAAAGGCGACAGTCGCCGAAAAAACGCCGGAGCCTGTTGCGGCAGGCGACGGCGAACCGCTGCTCTCTCCGCTCGAAGGAAAATTCTTCCCGGTGAAGAATGCCTCGGATACGCCTGTGAAAGTGGGCGATACTGTCAAGAAAGGTCAAACGGTCTGCTTCGTGGAGGCCATGAAAGTGTATAACGCAGTGGCAGCCGAAAAAGACGGCACAGTGACTGCCGTCTTTTTGAAACCGGGCGACCCTGTCGAAGAAGACAAAACCGTCCTGATGATGATTAAATAATCTTTTAATGAACGATATACTCCAGAAATTATACGAGATGACGGCGTTCGGCAACATCATTGCCGAACCGCAGATACTGATAATGTATGCTCTCGCGTTTACGCTGCTGTATCTGGGCATTGTGAAGGAATACGAGCCTCTGCTGCTGATACCGATTGCTTTCGGGGTGCTGATTGCCAACTTTCCCGGTGGAGACATGGGGGTGGTGCAAACCTCTCAGGACGGGATGGTGAACGTACACGGCGTGATGCGGAATATCTGGGAGATGCCGCTACACGAGATTGCGCACGAACTGGGACTGATGAATTTCATCTATTATCTGCTGATAAAGACGGGTTTTCTGCCGCCGATCATCTTCATGGGCGTCGGGGCGCTGACTGATTTCGGGCCGATGCTGCGCAACCTGCGTCTGTCGATTTTCGGCGCGGCCGCCCAACTGGGTATATTCGCCGTTCTGCTGACTGCCATCATGATGGGATTTACCCCGCAGGAAGCGGCGTCGCTGGGTATTATCGGCGGAGCGGATGGCCCTACGGCTATCTTTACGACAATTAAGCTGGCGCCTCATCTGCTGGGGGCGATTGCGATTGCGGCGTATTCCTACATGGCGCTGGTGCCTGTGATTATCCCTTTTGTCGTCAAACTCTTATGCACAAAGAAGGAGTTGAGTATCAACATGAAGGCAGAAGAAAGGAAGGCAGGTAATGCGGCAGAGATCAAGAATCTGCGGGCGCTGAAAATTATTTTCCCCATTGCGGTGACGACGGTTGTGGCGCTGTTCGTCCCGACAGCCGTGCCGCTTATCGGGATGTTGATGTTCGGTAATCTGGTGAAAGAAATCGGTTCAAATACATCGCGTCTGTTTGACGCAGCCGCCAACAGCATCATGAATGCCGCGACCATATTCCTGGGTTTGTCCGTCGGAGCGACCATGACGGCCGAAGCCTTTCTCAATTTCCAGACCATCGGGATTGTGACAGGAGGCTTCCTTGCCTTTGCATTATCCATTTCGGGCGGCATCTTCTTTGTGAAACTGATAAACCTGTTCTCGAAACAAAAGATTAATCCGCTGGTCGGCGCAACCGGATTGAGCGCCGTACCAATGGCATCGCGCGTCGCCAACGAAATCGCATTGAAGTATGATCCGAAAAATCACGTGCTGCAATATTGCATGTCGAGCAATATCTCAGGTGTCATCGGGTCGGCTGTCGCGGCGGGTGTGCTTATTTCGTTTTTGTCGTGAACCCGTCGGATTCATATTTCTCCATACATGCTGAAATCTCGAAAGAAACCTGTAGTATGTTCGTCGGTTCGGTACCGATAATTGCGATAAATGCCCTCATCCGCGAATATCAAAAATAGACCCGTATTCCTCCCATCGGCATCAAACCATATTGATATGTTACAACATCTTTATTGCGGGCGATGTTAAAGTGCTTAACCCATACGTTTTTGTGATTA
>JAIRLL010000108.1 GCA_031259505.1 Tannerella sp. | reverse complement strand
CCTAAAAAGATTTTCGGACACCCTAAAATGATTTTCGGACACCCTAAAATGATTTTCGGATGCCCTAAAATGATTTTCGGACGCCCTAAAATGATTTTCGGACGCCCTAAAATGATTTTCGGATGCCCTAAAATGATTTTCGGACGCCCTAAAATGATTTTCGGACGGCCTAAAAAGATTTTCGGACGGCCTAAAATGATTTTCGAATGGAAGTATTTGATTTTTCGAATAAAAAAGTGTCGCTGGAAGAATTGATTGATGCGGCGAAGAATGGTAATGCAGCGCTGGTATGTGAACTGCTGAAAAAGGGCGCGAATGTGAACGCTGCCGACAGTGACGGCTGGACGGCATTGTGTCTGCGTCATTCAACGGTCATACCGAAACGGTGGAACTCCTGCAGGAAAAGGGCGCGGATTGAACGCTGCCGATAATGATTGGGAACCGTTACAATAAAATTCAGAGATATTTGTCATTCCGCCGGAAGAGCAAAAATATCTGATATATGCGCCGCCGCGTCGTGCGGCTTTCTGGCGGCAAAATATATTTTTACCGCAAAGACACAAAGGACACGAAGGATTTTTTTTCCTTGTGTCCTTCGTGTCTTTGTGGTTTATACGCTGTCCGTTTTTACAGCATCACGGCCGAAAGCTCGGCATACGCCCGGTTGAAATCGCGTTCGGTTTCCAGCGTTCTGTTCACCGTCTCGTAGAGCAGTCCCGTTTCGACGATATAGTCCAGCAGGGAAATCTCGCCCGCGTCGAGCGCTTTTTTCAGCAGATCCGCGCTGTTGAGCGACGCCAGGGCGCTGCGGTATTTCCCGGCCGAGAGTTTCAGTCCGGCCGCACGGTTGTAGAGTGTCCGCAGACGTCCGTAGAACTGCTGTTTTGCGTCTTCGCTGCGCATCTCGGCGGCGCGAACTGCGGCACGCGCCTGCCGCACACGGTTTTTATTCTCCCAGAGCGGGATGGTGACGCCCAGCGTGACGCCCTGAAAATGTTCGCCGGCGATTTTCTCGCTCATGTATCCGCCCGAAAAGGAAGGCAGACCCATCGCCCTGTTCAGGCTCACGCGCTTCCGGCTGACTTCCACCTCCTGCCGCAGGCCGGCCAGCACGGGATTGCGCTGTTCGGCCTGCGCATACCATTCCTCGAAATCGAGCGGGAAGGGCGTTTCGTCGAAGCGGACGTCGTCAAGCGCAATATCTTCGCCGCCGTTCAGCTTTTTCAACTCCGACAGCAGCGCGCCGCGCTCGATGGCGATGCGTGCCATTTCGCCTTCCACGGTCGAAAGGTTCAACTGCGCCTTGTTGTATTCCAGCCGGCTGATGTCGCCCTGCTGCAACATCCTGGCGTAGGCTTCGGCAATCGTCGCGGCATGATCGAGGCGCATTTCCATCTCCCTGCGGAGGGCGTTGAAATAAATCAGGTCGAGGCAATATTGCCTGGCCTCGAGCAGGATTTCCATCCGGCCGGAAAGATACTGCCATTCGGCCAACCGGTTCTGTCCCTCGGCAACACGGCTTTTCAGCCCCGAAAGAGTAGCCACGTCGAACTTCTGGCTTATGCTGACGTCCGTACGGTTTCCGATATTTCCGGGCGTGCCCCACAGGTAGTTGAATCCAAACTCCGGATTCTCGAGGAAAATGCCCGTCCTGTTCTCCAGTTTCTGCGCTTCGACGCCCTCACGGAGCGCTTTCAGCGTGGTGTTGTTTGCTTCGATGGACGCCAGCGCGCGGTCGACGCTCTCCTGCGCCGCAAGCGAAACGCCCGTCCACACGGTCAATAAAAATAATATCTTTTTCATCTCTGTTGATTTTTAATTTGACACATCATCATTACTGTTTCCTTTCCGGTTCGTGACGAAATACATGACCGGTATAATAAACCCGTTGAGAAGCGTGGAACTCAGCAGTCCGCCGAGAATCACCTGCGCCATGGGGCTCTGAATCTCGTTTCCGGGCAGTTCGCCTCCGAAGGCCAGCGGAATCAGCGCCAGCGCCGAAGTGAACGCCGTCATCAGAATCGGATTCAGGCGGTCCAGAGAGCCTGACAGGATACATTCGTACAGGGGAACATGTTCCTTTCGCAGATCATTGTATCTTGAGATCAGCAACATGCCGTTTCGCGTGGCGATTCCGAGAAGAGAAATAAACCCGATAATGGCCGGGATGCTTATTTCGCCGCCTGTGAAGAAGAGCGCCGCGACGCCCCCGATCAGCGCCAGCGGCAGATTGAGCAGAATGACAGCCGACTGCGTGACGCTCCCGAACTGGTTAAACAGCAGCAGGAAGATAACGAGAATCGACAGCACGGAGGCAAAAAGCAGCGTGCGCGAAGCCGCCTCCTCGCTCTCGAACTGTCCGCCGTATTCGATATAATAACCTTCGGGCAACTGTATGCGTCCGTCTATCCGGCTGCGGATGTCGTTCACGACGCTCCGCAAATCACGGCCAGCCACGTTTGCCGAAATCACAATCTTGCGTCCCGCGTTCTCGTGGCTGATGGTGTTGGGCCCCGCCGCCGACGTGATTTCGGCAATATAATCCAGCGGGATTTTCCGCCCGGCAGCATCTACGGTCAGGTCTTTTATCCGCGCAGCCGTTTCGCGGCTTTCGTCGTCGACTTTCAGGACAAGGTCGAACGCCCGGTTTCCTTCATATACCTGCGAAACCGTTTCGCCGGCAAGCATCACGCGGATGATTTCGGCAAATTCGGGCAGCGAAACGCCGTATTTCGCCAGCATTTCGCGCTTCGGTTCGATTCGGAGCTGCGGACGTTCAATCTGCTGTTCCACGTTCAGGTCGGCAAGACCCTCCACGTCGCGTATCGCGGCCTTGATCTGATTGCCCAGCGCAAACATGCGGTTCAGGTCAGCGCCGAACAGTTTGATGGCAATGTTTGCCCGCGTGCCCGACAGCATCGCGTCGATACGGTGCGATATCGGCTGTCCGATTTCGATGTTCACACCGGGCAGCGCCTTCAGCCTGTCGCGCACGTCGGCCAGAAATTCGTCTTTCGACCGCCGTCCCTGCACGAACGGCGCCTCAATCTCCGACACGTTCACCCCCAGCGCGTGCTCGTCCAGTTCGGCGCGTCCCGTCTTGCGCCCCGTGGTCTGTATTTCAGGTATGCTCAAAAGGATATTCTCCGCCGTCCGCCCGATCCTGTCCGACTCTTCAAGCGAAATGCCGGGCAGCGTGCTGACGTTGACGGTCAGCGACCCTTCGTTGAACGGAGGCAGGAAACTGCGTCCGAGCATAAACGTCGCCGTGACGGTCAGCGCCAGCACAGCCACCGTCGCCCGGAGCGCCCATTTCCTGTACCTGAAAGTCCACGTCAGCGCCACCCGGTAAGCAGCTTTGAGCTTCCTCGCCAGAAACGGCTCCCGTTCCGGACGGTCTTTTTTCAGAGGATTGACGAGCATGAAGCTGCACAGCACGGGCGTGAGCGTGAGCGCTACCGCTGTCGAGGCAAACAGCGCCGTGATAAAGGCAATGCCGAGCGGCGCCAGCATGCGCCCCTCCATCCCCGACAGGAAAAACAGCGGGACAAAACTGGCTACGATGATCAGCGTCGAGTTGAGGATGGGCATCCGCACCTCCTTCGACGCCTCGAAAACGACGCGCATCGCGCTTTCACGCTCCGCCTCCGGTTTCAGCCTGTTTTCTCTCAGGCGTTTGAAGACGTTCTCGACGTCGACAATGGCGTCGTCGACCAGCGACCCGATGGCAATGGCCATTCCGCCAAGGCTCATCGTGTTAATGGTCAGCCCCATCATTTTCAGCGAAAGGATGGATATCACCAGCGAGAGCGGAATAGTTACCAGCGAGATAACCGTTGTCCGCACGTTCATCAGGAAGATAAACAGCACGACGGCGACAAATATGCCGCCTTCGAGAAGCGCGCTCTTCACGTTGCCGATGGAGCTTTCGATAAAACGCGACTGGCGAAAGATATCCGCAGATATCCGCACGTCGGCGGGAAGCGATTTGCCCAGCTCGGCGAGCGAACGGTCTATCTGCGCGGTCAAATCCATCGTGCCGGTATTGGGCTGTTTGGTGACGGTCATCAGGACGGCCGCCTTGCCGCGCTCCGACGCCACGCCCAGCCTGGGCGAACGGCTTCCGACCCTCACGTCCGCAATATCCTCCAGCAGGACAGGCACGTCATTCGCATATTTCACTTTGGCCTTTCCCAGCGCCTCCACGTCGGCGGTAGCCAGGACGCCGCGTATGATGTATTCATTTCCATACTCATAGAGCACTCCTCCCGAAACATTCCTGTTCATTCCGGAGGCCACGTCGAGCGCTTCGTCCAGACTGACGCTGTAGTGCTTCATCTTCTGCGGATTCAGCAGAATCTGATACTCTCTGATCTCGCCGCCCAGCGCCGAGACCTGCGCCACGCCGCCCGTGGAAAGCAGGCGCGGGCGTATCGTCCAGTCGGCCAGCGTGCGCAGTTCCTGCAGCGAGGTCGTGTCCGACGTCAACCCGACGATCATCATCTCGCCCAGAATGGACGACTGCGGGCCTAACGTGGGATTGCCGACCTGGGGAGGCAGGGCGTCGCCGACCACGGCCAGTTTTTCCGAAACGATCTGCCTCGCACGATAAATGTCCGTCCCCCAGTCGAACTCGACCCATACGACGGAAAACCCCGCCGTCGACGACGAACGTACGCGGCGCACGCGGGTGGCGCCGTTCACGGCCGTCTCGACCGGAAACGTCACCAGACGCTCTACTTCTTCGGCAGCCATGCCCTTTGCCTCCGTCATGACCGTCACGGTCGGCGCGTTCAGGTCGGGAAACACATCGACTTCCATGCGGGTGGATGTATACGCGCCCGCCATCATCAGCAGGGACGCCGCAACCACAACAGTCAAACGGTTGTTCAGCGAGAATTGAATTATTCTGTTCAGCATAATATTCTGTTAATGTATGACAAATAATTGTTTCGCTCGCTTAATGGCTGTGACTGTGTCCTTCGGGGACAGCGCCTGCGCCGGCGGCCTGTTTGACCTGACAGACTCCCCTGACGACGACTTTGTCGCCGGCTTGCAGGCCGGCGACGACCTGTATATTCTCGCCGTTATCCTGTCCCGGTGTGACTTCCTGTTTTCGGTAGATCTCCTCGCCGGTTTGCAGGTAGACGAAATAAAGTCCCTGCTCTTCCGTGACGGCCGAGACGGGAACGGTAATCACGTCGTTTCGGGGCTCCGTCAGCAGGTAGACCTCGGCAAAGGCGCCGGGGAGAATGTCGCCCGTATTGTCGAACTCGAACGTGACGGGCACGTAGAACGACGACTGTCCCGAACTTTTCCCGAACGAAAGCAGGCGGCCGTTAAGGTCCTGCATTTTATACAGCGTATCGCCGTAAGCCATCCTGAAATGAGCCGTCCGCACACCGGCAAGCGCCCTGTAATACTTCTCCGACACTTCGGCTCTCAATTGCAGGCGCCTGTTTTTGGATACGGTCACGATGGGCTGCCCTACGGATACGTATTCGCCCTGGCCGACCAGACGGTTTTTGATAAAACCGCCGACAGGCGTCCTCACCGTCACGCCCTGCGCGGTCACGTTGGCAGCCTGCGCTTCGTAGACCGTACGGGCTGTTTCGTAGCGCTGACGGATTTGTTCAAACTCTTTGGCTGAAATAATATCGTCTTTCACGAGCGTTTCGGCGCGTTGATATGCTTTCAGTTCCGTTTCGTAATTGATTCTGGCCAGGGCGGCGCGATCGCCGTCCTGCAGATTTTTGGCCGAGACGGTTACGACCGCTTCGCCTGCCCTGACAGCCGCGCCGTCCGTGATGGACGGATTTACAAACGAAACGATGCCGCTGCCCGTCGCCGCGAGAGTAACCTCGTCGCCCTGCGTCGCCTGTATCTGTCCGCCCGTCTTTATCACCTGGTGGAATGTGCCCGGGACGACAGCCTGTATTTCCAGTCCGGCCGCTTCGGCCTGCACGGCGGAGAAACGTATCCCGTCCGTATCTGTTTCGGCGGCTTCGTCGCCGTGATTGCAGGCAGCATGTGCGTGCCCGTCGCCTTCAAAATGCTCATGCCCGTCGCCCGTCGCATGTGCCTGTTCCTTTTCATTGCGGCAGCCTCCTGTAATCGCAGCCGCTGCAATGAAAATGCATATAATATGTCTTTTCATTTCTGTTGTTGTTGAATTAAATAATAAATAAGTTTTTGAAAACTCCCCCCTATACTCCGGAATAAATCCGGCAGTTTGCTGAAAGGAGAATAAACAGTTGGGAATTGTGGGGACACGCCAGTCACTAACCGCTTTGCAACTTGCGACTTACAACTTACAACTTACGACTTACGACTAATATAGCATAAGCGCCGTCTTTACCGGCGCGTATCCCCTAAACGTTAAGACAGGGAGGAGCGCGCAAACCGTTGTCGCGGCCTGCGTGGACTGATTGATAAAAACACGCATGACACTCGCCGTATTGCGAAGAATGGTTTGCGATTTCCGCTTCGTAAAGCAAAGCGACTGCCGCCAGGCAGCATAATGCGAAAAAGAGATGTGCGCGTGCACTGTGATCGTGGTGGCAGGATGCCACCCTGTGCTTCATCGTTTCGTTTTGTTCGAACGAAAACAGACTGCTGTCTTCCACAAGACATTTGTCATCACCGGACGAACCGGTATGATGCTGATGCGCGTGTTCGTCGGCGTCGGCATGTCCGTTTTCGCAACATTTCGCCATAAAACAAATCGCCTCCCCATAATGGTGATGATGGGGAAGACTGTGCATAACGTTCAGTGCGATAACGGCAAATGCAACAAATAATATGGAAAGCCAGCGCTTCGGCATGTTTGCAATCAAAAGCAATTATTATTTTTCGCCGCAAAGATAATGCGTAAAAAGGAGATATGCAATTTTTTTTTTTACGATTGGGGAGCCGTCTGTGCGCTGTGATTATACTGTGCGCGACATAAACAGGCGTATTCGGAATGACTTATGACTTACGACTTATGACTTACGACTTTCGACTTATGACTGAATAACCGAAATTCGCAAATTTATGCCGTGCGCAGTATAGAAACAAAAATTCTTTTTGCCGCAAAATGTATATAACAATGCGCCAAAATACTTATCTTTGCACTCCGAAAAAATTAATAACAAGTAAATTCATGAAAAATTTGAAATGGTCGGAGCTTCCGTTTGGCTATATGAAAACGGATTATAATATAAGATGTTATTATCGTAACGGACAGTGGGGCGAACTGGAGATCAGTTCATCCGAAACTCTCACTCTGCATATGGCTTCCACCTGTCTGCACTACGGGCAGGAGGCGTTCGAAGGATTGAAAGCGTTTAAGGGACAGGACGGCAAAATCCGTATTTTCCGCATGGACGAGAATGCCAGGCGTTTGCAGTCGTCGTGCCGGGGAATCAAGATGGCAGAATTGCCTGTTGAGATATTTGAAGAAGCGGTACGCAAGGCGGTTAAGTTGAATGCACGCTTTGTTCCTCCTTATGGGAGCGGAGCGTCGCTTTATATCCGTCCGCTGCTGATAGGACTGGGCGCTCAGGTAGGCGTCAGTCCGGCGTCGGAATACCTGTTTCTGGTCTTTGTCACTCCGGTAGGCCCTTATTTCAAGACCGGGTTCAAGCCTGCGCCGGTCTGCATCATGCGTGCATTCGACCGCGCCGCGCCGCAGGGTACGGGAGCGTTTAAAGTCGGAGGCAATTATGCCGCCAGCCTGACGGCCGGGAGCATTGCACATGAGAAAGGTTATGCGGCAGTGCTTTACCTCGATCCGAAGGAAAAGAGATATTTAGACGAATGTGGCCCGGCCAACTTCTTCGCTATCCGCGACAATACGTATATCACGCCCGTTTCGGGTTCGATACTGCCGTCCATCACGAATATGAGTCTGACTCGCCTGGCCGAAGACATGGGGTTGAAAGTCGACCGCCGTCCGATACCGGTTGAGGAACTTGCTACATTCGAAGAAGCAGCCGAATGTGGTACGGCCGCCGTGGTGACGCCCATATCACGTATCGACGATCTGGACGAAAACAAGTCGTATGCCTATACCAAAGGAGACAGGCCGGGCGTGGTATGCGAAAAACTCTACAACAAACTGCGCGCCATACAAAGCGGGGATGAACCGGATATTTATGGATGGGTTGATGTTGTAACGGGGCAGTAATTTAAAATTCAAAACCTTTGTGAACTTTGCGGTTAAAAGAAACAGACCGCAAAGAACACAAAGGTTTAATACTGGAGCCGGTGGTGGCCTTCGATCAGTAGCGGTTCCGGTTGAATCCGCCGTTGCCGCCACGGTTGGCGCCGCCTCCGCGATTGTATCCGCCACCTCCGCGATTGCTGTACCCGTCATTGCTCCGTTCCGTTCTGGGACGGGCAAGGGTTACTGAAATTGATTTGCCGTCAAACTCTGTGTTGTTCAACTCGTCAATAGCTTTCTGTCCAGCATTGTCGTCGGGCATCTCAACAAAACCGAATCCGCGCGAGCGGCCGGTTTCACGGTCTGTAATGATTCTGGCGGAACTTACTTCGC
>JAIRLL010000100.1 GCA_031259505.1 Tannerella sp. | reverse complement strand
TGTGCTCTTCCGATCTCTCCCTTTCGTCGATACTGATCACCAAACTGACCACGTCTTCGCTGGGCGTGCAGGCTGCAACCGAACTGGGAACAGTAGCGCTGATGTCGAACCTGATACGCGAATTGTCCGTCCTGCTGACCGCACCGCTGATGGTGCGCTGTTTCGGACGCCTGGCGCCGGTATGCGCCGGTGGCGCCAGTACGCTGGACACGACCTTGCCCGTGATTATTCGCTATTCGGGTAACGATGTGGTTTTCATCTCTATCTTTCACGCCATCCTGGTTGATTTTTCCGTGCCTTTTTTTGTGTCGTTCTTTTGCTCAATGGTTTAACCTCACGGAATGGAGCGGATAACATAAACCTTGTTTCCAGCCTGCCATAACGCTCTTCCCATTCAACTGCATGTTTCAAGACTTTCCGTATTATACTGCGCGCGGTGTAAACTCGTGATACGATTCTGCCGGTTGCCGTGTCGCGACGCTCCTCGCCGGTGAAGGCGCAGCCTGAAGCAATCCGAACTGATTCCACAACGAGAATGAATCGCCGGCCGGCAGTCGGGGGAGCGACTGTATGAAGGACATATTTGCCGTAAAGGCTCGACTTCACGCCATTGTTGATGCCTGTCACTGCATTGATGAAAACCATATATACATATATGAAGTCCAAATATACACTGATAAATTTCACCGGTGCAGTGACGGGCGTCAACAATGCATTGACTGTCCTGACATTTCGGGCGCTCCGGCACGGCGGCAGATTGTCCGTGACATGTTTCGTTATTTGCTTATTATCAGCCCGCTGGATTACTTCGTGCCTCGCAATGACGGAGATGCCGATGCTGTCGATAGGGGCGTCCGCCGTCGTTGAGAGGTACGAAGCGTTCCGGAAATATGATTTTCCCCTCAAATTATTTGCATATTATAAAAGAATCTCTACCTTTGCCGGCGTAATTATATAAACGCCTTTCTCAAACCAAAAATGAGGAAGGTTTTTTGTTAAGATGAAAACGGACAACAGAAAAGAAACAGCAGATATGCGACATGCCCTGCGAAGCTCTGGCAGCACGCAAGGCCGCCGCATGGCAGGCGCGAGAGCGCTCTGGATGGCCTGCGGCATGAAAAAGGAACAGATGGGCAAGCCCGTGATAGCCATCGCCAATTCGTTCACGCAGTTTGTGCCCGGACACGCGCACCTGCACGACGCCGGACAACTGGTAAAATCCGAAATAGAAAAACTCGGCTGCTTCGCAGCAGAATTCAACACGATAGCAATCGACGACGGCATCGCGATGGGACACGACGGCATGTTGTATTCGCTGCCCTCGCGCGACATCATTGCCGACAGCGTCGAATATATGGTCAACGCCCACAAGGCCGACGCGCTGGTGTGCATCAGCAACTGCGACAAAATCACACCCGGCATGATGATGGCCGCCATGCGGCTGAACATACCCGCCGTCTTCGTCTCCGGCGGCCCGATGGAAGCCGGACAGACGGACGGACGCAAACTGGATCTGATCGACGCCATGGTGGCCGCCGCAGACCCCCGCGTCTCCGACAGCGAGATACAGCGAATCGAAGAAGCGGCATGTCCCACGTGCGGCTCCTGCTCGGGAATGTTCACCGCCAACTCGATGAACTGCCTGAACGAGGCAATCGGTCTGGCGCTGCCCGGCAACGGCACGATTGTGGCCACGCACGGGAATCGCCTGCAACTCTTCAAAGACGCCGCCGCGCTGATTGTCGACAATACATATAAATATTACAGCCTTGGCGACGACGCCGTCCTGCCCCGCAGCATCGCCCCGCGCGCCGCCTTCCTGAACGCCATGACGCTGGATATCGCCATGGGCGGCTCGACGAATACCGTCCTGCACCTGCTCGCCATTGCGCACGAAGCAGGCGCGGACTTTACGATGGACGACATCGACGCCCTTTCGCGCAAGTCGCCCTGCCTGTGCAAAGTAGCCCCGAACACGGCTAAATATCACGTCCAGGACGTAAACCGCGCGGGAGGCGTGCTCGGCATCATGGCCGAACTGGCGCGGGGAGGGCTGTTAGACACAACCGTCCGGCGCGTAGACGGCATGACGCTCGGCGAAGCCCTTGACAGGTATGACATCGCCGGCGGCCGCGCCTGCGACCGCGCGACGAAGATATACCGCAGCGCGCCGGCAAACGTGTTCAACCTGAAAATCGGCTCGCAGGACACATATTATGACACGCCGGACACCGACCGCGCCGAAGGATGCATCCGCGACATGGCGCACGCCTATTCGCGCGACGGCGGCCTTGCCGTGCTCAAAGGCAACATCGCCCGCGACGGATGCGTCGTCAAGACGGCAGGCGTAGACGAAAGCCTGCTCGCGTTCGCCGGCGCAGCCCGCGTCTTTCATTCCCAGGAAGATGCGTGCGAAGGCATTCTGGGCGGGAAAGTACGGGCGGGCGATGTGGTCGTCATCATCTACGAAGGCCCGAAAGGCGGCCCCGGCATGCAGGAGATGCTCTACCCGACGTCGTATATCAAGTCGGTGCATCTCGGGAAGTCGTGCGCGCTGATCACCGACGGCCGTTTCAGCGGAGGCACTTCGGGACTGAGCATCGGACACGTCTCGCCCGAGGCCGCTTCGGGCGGTGCAATCGGATTGCTGCGCGACGGCGACCTGATAGACATCAACATCCCCAGCCGCACGGTACACGTACGGTTGACGGACGACGAACTGGCCGCCCGCCGCGCAGAAGAAGAAGCAAAAGGCGCAAAGGCATGGAAACCCGTTCGCGACAGGCAGGTATCGAAGTCGTTGCGCGCATATTCCCGCATGGTGGCTTCGGCCGACAGAGGAGGAGTAAGAATCGTGGAAGATTAAAAACATAATATGAAAAAAGACATGATAACAGGATCGGAAGCATTGCTTCGCACGCTGATAGCCGAGGGCGTCGAGTGCGTATTCGGGTATCCGGGCGGGCAGGCCATACCGATATATGATTGCCTGTACGACTACAGAGACAGGCTGCGTCACGTACTGGTTCGTCACGAACAG
>JAIRLL010000405.1 GCA_031259505.1 Tannerella sp. | reverse complement strand
CGTATCGGCAATCAGGTTAAAGGGCAGCGCGTATTTCCTGATGAATTCCTGATGCGATCCGGGGCCGTCCTTGCTGACGCCTAACACTTCGTAGCCGGCTTCCTGCAACTCATGATAACTGTCGCGCAGGCTGCATGCTTCCGCCGTGCAGCCGCTTGTATTGTCTTTCGGGTAGAAGTAAAGGACGAGTTTTTTCCCTTTAAAGTCGTCCGACCTTATTGTTTTACCGTTTTGATCGAATCCCAGTATTTCGGGGATTTTGTCTCCTGTTTGAATGGACATATGTCTGTTGTTAATACTATAATTTGATTTGTGCAGTATGCTTGCCGTCTGTTTCTTTTTTCTTTGCGAATATGCAGTATCTTTTATCACATATTCTGCGTTTTACAGTTCCAAATCTTCGTTGAACACTTCGTGCCACGGCAGTCCCTGTTCGTTCATTTCCTTCATGAACGGGTCGGGGTCAAGTTCTTCCACGTTCCATGCGCCCGGTCTGTTCCATGCGCCCTGCAGAAACAGTTTGGCGCCGATCATGGCCGGCACGCCGGTGGTGTAGCTTACGCCCTGTGCGCCGGTTTCACGGTATGCTGTCTGGTGGCTGCAATTATTATATATGTAATATGTCTGTTCTTTGCCGTTCTTCAGTCCGCGGATGCGGCATCCGATGGATGTTTCGCCGGTGTAGTGTTCGCCCAGGTCGCCCGGATCGGGCAGTACGGCTTTGAGGAACTGTATGGGGACAATCTCCACGCCGTTGAACAGTACGGGTTTGATGCTTGTCATGCCGATGTTTTGCATCACGCGCAGATGCGTCAGATATTCCTCTCCGAACGTCATCCAGAAGCGGGCGCGCCGGAGGGTGGGGAAGTTTTTCGTCAGGCTTTCCAGTTCTTCGTGATACATCAGGTACGATTCGCGTGCGCCGATATTCGGATAATTAATCGGCCGGTGCACGGCGAGCGGTTCCGTTTCATGCCATTCGCCGTCTTCGTAGAAGCGTCCTTTCTGGGTGATTTCGCGGATGTTGATTTCGGGATTGAAATTTGTCGCGAAAGCTTTGTGGTGGTTGCCGGCGTTGCAGTCCACGATGTCGAGATACTGTATCTCGTCGAAATGATGCCTGGCGGCATAGGCCGTGAAAACGCCTGTCGCGCCGGGGTCGAAGCCGCATCCCAGGATGGCGGTCAGGCCGTTTTTCTCGAAGCGGTCTTTGTAGGCCCATTGCCAGCTGTATTCGTATTTCGCTTCGTCGAGCGGTTCATAGTTTGCCGTGTCCAGGTAGCTCACTCCATACGACAGACATGCATCCATGATGGACAAATCCTGATACGGCAACGCGAGGTTCACTACCAGATCCGGCTGAAAGCGGCGGAAGAGTGTCAAAAGTTCGTCGAGCCGGTCGGCATCGACCTGTTCTGTCCGGATATTCATGTTACGAATGCCGGCTGCGATTTTGTCGCATTTGCTTTTGGTGCGGCTTGCCAGCATGATGTCGCTGAAAACATCGCTGTTCATTGCCATCTTTTTCACAGCTGCCATACTGACGCCTCCTGCGCCGATTACGATTACTTTTCCCATGTTTTTTTCTTTATTATTCAATATTACTGTTATACTGACGGACAAAAATACGAAATATAATTCAATTGCCGATTATTTGCACGCTGATAATCCGGATATCTTTCTTCGGACGGTCGCTGGCGTCTCCCGGCTGTGAGGCGATGGCATCCAGTACGTCGAAGCCGTCCGTCATTTCGCCGTAGATCGTGTATTCGCCGTCCAGATGGGGCGCGCCGCCTGCGGTGGTATATGCTTCGCGCTGTTCGGGTGTGAAAATAAGGTGTCCGGGCGTAGCGCGTATCGTCGAGTCGATTTTTGCGTTGATGGCGACCACATGCCGGTTATACGACTGCCTGTCTGCCCGAATGAGCGAATCCATTACGGCCTTTACGGGATAATAGAATTCTTCCATCGCCTTTTTGCGGATCTTCCGGTTGGCCACGAGTTCAAGCGTGTCCAACTGTCCGTGCGTATAGACCTTTCCCTGTACAATGAAGAATTGCGACATGTCGGATTTTTTCTTCGGATTGACGCTGACATCCTGTCTCGGAGCCGCCAGAACGCCTTTTTTATGGAAGTATCGGCTGTTAAATTCGGGCATGATTTCGGCGGAAGGGTCGCCGAAGCCCGTTCGCGCTCCGGGCGCGGCGTTTCTGGAATCGGGCGCTCCGCCCTGTATCATAAAGCCCGGTATGACGCGCGTGAACAGTGTGCCGTCGAACAGTCCCTGTCTGGCGCGCTGGATGAACGTGCGGCTGTGGTTGGGCGTGTCGTCGTAGAGCCGGATTCTTATCGTGCCGGCGCCGGTTCTGATTTCCACAACGGTTCCGCCTGCCGACAGCGACATGGCCGACAGGCTCAAACATATCAGAATGCACGGTAAAGCGTATCGTTTCATATACTGTTTCTCTTTTTACTGATTTGATTGAAATTCGGAAGGCAAAATTACATGAAAAACCCGGATTTTCCAAGTGCACGGGATAAAAATCAAAGCCTGTCCTGCGCCCGGGTTATACTGCGCTCGGCATAATTTTGTGCAGTCAGTCCGGATTGCCATGTCGCTTCGCTACCAATGACGCTAAACCATACTAATATGTATGAAGGATACAGGCCGGAAAGGCGCGTGCATACTAATATGTATGAAGGATGCAGACCGGAAAGGCTCGTACATACTATACTGCGCGCAGTGTAATTTTGTGATATTATTCTACCGGATTGCTTCACCTTTCGGGTTCTCAATGACATGTTTCGCTATTTGCTTATTATCAGTCCACTGGATTGCTTCGTGCCTCGCAATGACGCCGGAGGCCGTTGCCGCCAACAATAGCATCCCTGTCACAGGGCGAGGAAGGAAAAATACACAGTGTATATATCCCGTCACGGGGCGGGGGAAGAACAGATTTTCTTCCTGCCGTTTTATACTTCACGCGGTCATGTATTGTGCATTGGAATCGTCAAGAAAATGGAAGTTTAACGCTAATAACATCAGAACTCCTGACCTGGCGCAGATTCGATTGTCGCATTACAGGGTA
>JAIRLL010000387.1 GCA_031259505.1 Tannerella sp. | reverse complement strand
TATTCTCAGGTTTGGAGGAATCACATTTTCTTCCAGCCAGTCTTCTTCCGGTCTGTCGGAGCAGGCGGCAATGCCTGCCATTACCGAAATCCCAAAGACGAGTAAAATCAAACTTTTCATATTTGGCTACAGATCATTTAAATATTTCTATAAATCATTATTGTCTTTCCTTTATTGCATGTACAATATCCATCTTGTTGTTATAACTCTCCCAGAACAGTTTTATTATCCTGTCCCGTTCCCTGACATGACAGTCGGCGTGTTTTTCTATCAGCGAAAGCAGTTCGTCAAAACTTGCCGCCCTGACGCCCGGGGTGTATTCCTCATAGTCGAACATCAGTTCGCGGGTATTTGAAAGGTATTCGTCCAGATCAAAACAGAAGAGGATGATTTCCCTGTCCATCAGAAGATAATCATAATAGACGGACGAATAGTCCGTAATCAGCACGTCGGTGTACGGCAGAATGGTATAGACGTCGCTTCGGTCGATAACCTTTATGTTCGAATAACGGGACATTTCGTCCGTATCGATCTTTATCAGGGGATGGAATTTGAGGATAAACAACTCGTTGCTTTGTCGAAGCGTATCGTTTAACCGCGAAAAATCCATACCGGAACGGACTGTCATGTTGTCGTCGCCCGGATTCCGCCATGTCGGCATGTAGATGTAAACTTTCCTGAAGCGGGGAATAATATTCTGCACCAGTTCCAGCGTCGTTTCGGGTTCGTATTTGCGGATAAAATCCAGTAATTTGTCTTTCTTCCAGGAGAAGACGGCATTACGGGGATAATTCGTCTCAATGAATTTCTCCCGCGGGATTCGGAACTGGGGTGCGAAAAGATGCTCCGTCAAAAAGGGAGAGGTGGAGAGAGCCAGGTCCGGCTTGCGGAAATATGTATAAAACAGCGCTATTCTGTAATAAAAAGAGCTTGCTATCTGTTCAAGACTTTTTCCGTATGTCGCCACTGCGTGTTTTTCGCTGTTCCATATGCAGGCTTTAAGTCCGTTGCCGTGCCACAGGTTTACGTAGAGTACGCCTCCCGACAGGTAAGGATTGATTTGGCGCGTATTTATCGTAACGATGTAGACGCCGGCCGTCATGCAGTGGTATATTCCCGCCGGGCTTAACCAGTGACAGGCCTTGAATCCCAGCCGCCGCAATTCGCGATGCGACCTGTCGCGCGTGATGCATACGGCTTTTATGTCCCTGTGATTCTCGTGTACGTCAATATACAGAAATCTGGAATTGCCCAGACTCTGCAAGTCGTCGAAACACCACTTGTTTTTATTGCGCGGAAGCAGCTTCGAAACATGATAGATGAAATAACCTGTCAGTTTCAGGACAAACTTGGCATATTCCATCCATATATTGCCTTTCATATTGTTATGTTATGACATGCGTGAAATATGAAAAGTGCAGATTTTGTCTCTGCACTCTTCATGCGGTGCAATGTTGCAAATTGAACATGCGATTCAAAAAAACAGTCGATCATTCAGTTATCCGGTTATCAGTCCGATGATGAACGTCCGCTCGTGCTGTCCGCTGAAGCGTCCCTTGCCGTGCAGCGTGACGGTGGCTTCGCTTCCCGGCTCGACGTTGTGGCGGTACGTGACGGTGAAGTCTTTCGCGAAGACCAGATCTTCATCCCCGTAGCGAGCCGAGGGTATCGGCGTGACAGGTTTGCCCGTGTACGTCTGGTTGGGGATGGGATCTACGGCAGCGTCCCGCAGGTCGATTTTGGCCGGCAGCAGAGCGGAATATTTCTTGCGGATGGCATCCATCGCGAGGAAAAGCGTCGTCAGGGTTTCGTCTTCCGGATGCAGGTTGGCGGCCTGCAGGACGATGCCGCACAACTTCGTATACCCGTCGGCGACGGTCAGTTTGAGATGCGTGGCGGCAGGTGCGGCCTGCGATTCCTGGTCGAGCCGTTCGTGATAGAGCGTTTCCAGCGCAAGGTTTTGCGTGCCGAGCGCGGTGAAGAGAGGCAGCAGTCCCAGCGTGTCGGCGGCGGCGGTCGCTTCCGGCGTATCGTAGAAGCGGCGCAGCAGTTCGCGCGTCAGCCTGATCTGCGACGGCAGCGCTTCTTTGTTCAGATGCCAGAACCCTTCGAGGAAATGCAGCAGCGTGGCGCCCGCCTGAGCCTTTTCCGTCAGCGTGCTTTGCGAATCGGCCTTCACCGTGCGTTTGATCTCGTTCAGCGTGGCATCACATTTGTCGTTGGCCTCGCGAATCGGCGCTGTCAGTGCACTGCTGCGCGCCCGGTCTATCACGGCATCCATAGCCGACAGATCGGTATTCAGCTTTGCATACGTGTCTTCTCCTACCGCCCCCAGTTGCTTGACTGACGGCTCTACCTGTTGCAGCGTCTCGCCCGCAAGACCAGACAGATAACTCAATTTCAGGCTTGATGCATTCAGATGCGAAAATTTCAATGTCTCCATATTTCCATTCATTTAAAGATTTATATTATACAGTATATTCTGTGTTTACATTCTGCCCTTGCCGGCCGTTTTCG
>JAIRLL010000360.1 GCA_031259505.1 Tannerella sp. | reverse complement strand
GCGTGGCGTCGGAAGGCGTTAAGTTTGTTAAGAACAGTTACGGAACTCCGTCCACCAATATTCCGCTGTCCGAAGCCGATATGTACGGAACCAGTCAGAAGCAGCCTTACGTGAACAACCTGGATTCCTTCTGGTTAAAGATTCCCGCAAGTCGCGCCGAAGCGCTGGGTTCGCCTGCTTCCGCAGCCGACGGTATCGTCATACATGCTCTTGGGAAGGCTTTGGATAAGGTAACTTCCAGCGGTGATGTTCCCATGGTGCTTGTTTACCAGAATCCCTCGACCGGCGTGCAGGACTGGAACGAGGTGCAGGCGTTTATCGGACTTGCCCGTGAAGGTGAAAAGGTAACGCTGTATGGCGAAAGTTTGCATCCGGTCTACAACAGCGGATACGACCCATCACTGTCGGAAGGCGAACTCCGAATCAGCAAGCGAGTGACGAACGGCACGGATGCCGACAGGGCTGCCCGTTATACTTTCCGGCTCGCCATGTTTGCCGGCGGGCAGATGCTTCCCGTACAGCTCGTTCCGGGCCATAACATCACCGGGTCGAGCGGTCTCTCGGCGGTGAGCGAAGACGGCGTCTTTACCCTTTCAGACGGCGGAGAAGTGAATATCAAACATTTGCCTGTTATTTTCGGCACATATTCCCTCGTCGAGACGACGGATCCGTCGCGGTATGAGACCTCGTTCAAACGGGGTTCGGGCAGCGAGCGGTCAGCGCCGGGCATCAACATGTACCTGTATCCGGGGGTTACGAGCAACACGGTGTCGGTCACCAACAACATCCTCCAAAGCCCTCCATCCAGTCCGTCGCCATCCGGTCCGCCGCTGACGATCGTAAACAAGCCGTTTGTCCCCACGGGCGGGACAGGCACGCCGCACGATCCGTTCGAAGGACGGCTCATACTGCCGTGCTGCCCCTGTCCGGAATCGCTGAAGGCCAGCGACATCTCGGCAAGCGAGCCGGCCGACATCACATTTTCCGTGGATGCCACTTTTACACGGGAGACATGGTCGAGTTGCGACCTGTATACGGACGCAGAAGTAACGCTGTATTTCACGGTTGGTTTTACGGACGGCTCGGTTTACTATTACAAGGCATGGCTCTCCAAAGAAGCCCTGCCGCTTCCGACGCTTGTTCGCGAGGTGATTTTGCCGGGTGTCGCAGGCGTGACGAGCAATCCGCCTCCGGGCCGCCACTATATCGAAAGCGGCACTAACTTCAAGTTCACGCTGACGCCCGACAATTCGCTGCTTCTCGCAGAAGCGCAACTGCTCGTAACGACGAACCGCAAGGGTGTTCCCGCTGCCGACGATGTCGAAATCACGGCGAACGGCGACGGCAGTTATACGTATCTCATCCGCAGCATCCGCCAGGCGCTTGACATATCTATCGAGATTGTTATGCCGGAAGAAGTCGCCGGCAGCGAAAGCGTCGCAGGCGAGAAGGTCTGGGCCGACAGCCATACATTATATATATATGCAACGCAGAACGGCGCGGCAAGAATTTACAGTATAACCGGACAGTTGGCTGCAACCGTTCAGTGCGCCGCGGGCGAAACGGCGCAGGCGAGGCTGCCGGCAGGAATATATGCCGTGAAGACGGCTACGGCGGTTCACAAAGTAGTCGTTAGATAACATACAAACTGTTCAGACACAGTGATACGGATACACGGGGACACGGAGATTTTTCTCCGCGCTCTCCGTGTCTCTCTGTGTAATAGAATCCGTCACACCGCCTTCCACCGCCCGGTGAAGGCGCTGTCTTCGTCGCGTTTATACTGCACGCGGCATGATTTCGCGAAAAGTCCTGAAACGAAGTTCGACGGCAGTCAAAGGACATGATTTTCATAACCTGAGTTCGGTATAAGAAATAGACGTTTATGGCTTATATATGTCCACGAATTACACGAATTTACACGAACTGACATGAGAAAATTCGTGCAAATTCGTGTAATTCGTGGACATAAATAACCGTTTTCCCCAATCCGTTTTAATTAAAAACAGGTGGTGATATAAAAAGTATGCTGTTATAAGGATTTTTGTCAAAAAAAGATTTACACCGGCAGAAAAGTTTGCATACTTTTTTGATAAATCATTATCTTTGTACCGGATTCTGTTTTTACCTGTGAACGGATATGGATTCTGACGAAAAAGAAATAAGGAATAAATCGCTGATTGTTACGATAATTATTGTAGTCGCGATAATTATTGGAGGGGCTGTGTACTACATTATTCAGCAACGGCATCGCATGACTGAAATGGAAGAGCTTTTCGCGCTCGAAAAGGCGTCGCTGACCGATGAATATGAAGAATTGTCGCTTCAGTACGAAGGATACAAGTTTCATGTGAGCAACGATTCGCTCGTGGCGCTGCTGACAACCGAGCAGATGCGCGTCCAGCGTCTGATGGAGGAACTGCGTACGGTAAAGACAACCAATGCCCGCCGTATCAACGAATTGAAAAAGGAACTGGAATCGCTTCGCAAAATCATGCGGGGATATGTCGTCCAGATTGATTCGCTGAATGCCGAAAATCAGAAGCTGAAAACGGAGAATCAGCAGGTTACACGACGATATCAGCAAGCCAGTTCGGCAGCCGCCCAACTGACTAAGGAAAAGCAGAAACTGACCGAGCGCGTCAGCCTGGCAAGCCGGCTGGACGCCACCGCCATCCAGGTCACGTCTCTTACCTCGAAAGGAAAGCCCGCGAAAAAAATCGACAGGACAGCGCAGTTGATGGTGCAATTCTCAATTGCCAAAAACATCACAGCCCCGGTTGGCGAAAAAGCGCTGTACGTGCGTATCATGAAGCCCGACGACGACATCCTGCGCAAACCGAACTCCGGCGTGTTCCCTTTCGAAAACAGAGAAATCGCCTACTCCATGATGAAAACAATCGAATACGACGGTGAAGAAGCAACGGTCGTAATGTACTGGGATGTGGAGGAATATCTTTCGCCCGGCGCTTATCGCGTCGATATTTTTGCGGATGGCAACATGATTGGACGGAAAACATTTTCTCTGGTAAAATAATTTTTTTTGCCGGCCGGATGAATTTTATATGAATAAATACTATTTTTGCCGAAATAAACAGACAACCAGAAAAAAAAAATGAATCGTATGCAAAACAGACGTGACTTTATCAAGCAAGCATCCATGTTGCTGGCAGGCGGAGTGGTGATGCCTCAACTGCTGTCTTCGTATCGCGAAGCAGACCCTGCCAAGAATATCGGCCTTCAGTTGTATTCGCTGAGGGAGATGGTAAAAGACTCCGGGATCCGGGCTGTACTGGAAACCGTCGCCAGGATGGGCTACAGGAATCTCGAAACGGCCAGTTCGGACAACAGCAGGATATACGGACTGGCGCCGTCCGAATTCAGGAAAATCGTGACCGACCTCGGGATGAAATGTACAAGCGCCCATCTGAACCAGAGTTATACGAAAGAAACGAAAGCCGCAGTGATGTCCTGGTGGGACAAAGCGATCGAAACCTACAACGAAGCGGGCGTGAAGTACATCGTGCAACCGTCGATAGACGTAAACAGAGATACGACGACGGACGACCTGAAAGAGTATTGCGACTATTTCAACTCGGTGGGCTACAAGACGGCTGCCGCCAGCATCGCGTTCGGATATCACAATCATGCTTTTGAGTTCCGCAAAATCGGCGACCAGCTGATTTACGACATCCTGCTGGACAACGTAAGCGCCAATCACGTGTTCTTTCAACTGGACGTATACTGGTGTATCGAAGGCGGCGGCGACCCGGTGGCCTATCTGAAAAACCGTCCCCGACAGTTCAAAACCATCCACATCAAGGACGAAAAGGAAATCGGCGCCAGCGGACAGATCGACTTCAAGCCGATTTTCGATCAGATGACAGCCAACAGGGTCAAAGACTGGTACGTCGAAGTAGAGGAGTACACGGACGACGATCCCGTCGCCAGCGTACAGCAAAGTTTCGACTTCCTCAACAGGGCCGAATACGTGAAATAGCGGAAAATTGAAGCTGTTTTCGAAAAAAAAAAAGAGCCGGTCTTGCGATCGGCTCTTTTTTTTTTCGAAATGCATGTACGCGCGGCTACTTTCCGGGCGCAAGGATTTCGCGACAGTATTCGACGCATTTGCGCACTTCCGCTACGGCATCCGAACCGGCGGGAACGTCGTATTCCAGTTCAATGTCGCACGTGATGGGCCATTTCTCCTTCTGTATCAGTTGCAGGATTTCCGCTATCGGCGTCTGTCCTTCGCCCCACGGACGGTTTGTGTCGGCGGGCGTAGCATCTTTCCCCGTTTTGTCCTTGAGGTGAATGCTGGCGATGCGGCTGTGCAGGCGTCTGACGACGTCGCAGGGATTCTTTCCCGTGGCGCCGAAATAGTGTCCGGCATCGAAGTTCAGCATGAGCCATCCTCCGAGCGAAAGCACCTTTTCGAAACTGAAATCGGGATTGCCGGGCTGTCCGTGATTGTGTAAAATCACATACAGTTTATGCTTTTCGGCAAACGGCAACAGACGCACGGCTGCCTTTTCGTCGATTTCCGTGGTGATACCTTTTGCGCCCAGCGTCTTGCAGACCTTGAAGGCGTAGTCGATTTCTTCGTCCGACCAGCCTGCGTCGCCCAGTTTCAGGATGTCTATTTTCACGCCCCTGTCCTTGAACATTTTCCGTATTTCCTTGAATTTGTTCATCGACACGGTCGTTCTCCACCGGCGGACGGCGTCCCTGTCGTCCGGAATGCCGGCATACTGTTCTACAGGGCCGCCCATCAACTCGACCGAACCGAGACCTGCCCTGACAGCATAATCCAGCGTAGCCGCAAGCGACTGGTCGGGCATACTGCGGAAACTGTACGTGATGGCGCCTATTTGCACTCCGCCGAATTTCGAATCGGGTTTGCCGGCCGCTCCGGCCGTAAAGTGCATGCTGCCTGCAATGATTGCGACGGACATTGCCGTCTTCGTAATTTGTTTTAAAAACCTCATGGTGTTCATTATTTATTCTATTCAAAAAAAATTAATTTACTCTGTAATAACAAAAGAAATGGCTTTGCAAATGACGGTTGACTGCTGCTTTGATGACGGTTTTGCTGCAAAAAAAGCATTTGCCTTCCGGGGTCTGATACGTTTGTTTCATGGCGGCGCGTTATTGAGACGATTTGTGTCGTTGCGCCGTATTGATCAGATTTCGCGCCGTCCGGTATTCGTCGTAGAAACTGGGCGCTGTGTATTTAAACAGTATCATCAGTTTGTCCAGTTTGTCGTAAAAGATGGAATCGAGGAAGGCAAAGAGTTTTTCCAGTTCCAGTGTTTTTTGCTTGAGGCTGCCGATTGTGTCCATCGGTTTGCTGATTACCGCGCGGAAGGCGTCTGTTGCGGCCTGCAGTTCGCCGATGGCCTTTTCGTCCAGACCGTAGGGCGCCAGTGCAGCGGCATGGAGTATCGCCTGCCCGCAGATGCGGAGCGCCCAGGCTAATTTTTCGTTGTCCGACACGCGATAGAACGTACGCGGCGAAATGTTCGAAAGCGCCGTCAGTTCGGCATTGTCGCTCTCAAAACCAATCAGATACAGAATGTTCGCCATACGAACGCTCAGGTCAACCATTTTCTTTTCCGCATTGTCTTTTTCTTTCGACGCAGCCGTGACGATAATCGTTCCCTGCTCGACTTCCGCCTGCCGGATCTGATCGATGCACTCATTCAGTTCCCCTGCCGCAGCTTCTACGGGAACAATGCCGGCATACACGTTTTTGTGCCGCGCAAAGACGTTGGCCACTCTTTGCGCCATGTTCAGTTTCATACTTTGTCTGTCGTTCATAACTTTGCTTTTTTTAATGTGATAATAACAGGTATTTATGCGGCGCAAATGTATGAATAAAACTCGCTCATTACGAAATTTTCAATCAAAAAAATACGGAAACATGTTTTACGGCATAATTTTACTCTTCTGCAGCCGGTCATTGACCGCTTACTGGGTGTCATCGACCGTTTACGGAGCGTCATCGATCGTTGACGGAGCGTCATTGACTGCTGGCGGAGCGTCATCGATCGTTGACGGAGCGTCATTGACTGCTGGCGGAGCGTCATCGACCGCTGGCGGGGCGTCATTGACTGCTGACAGGGTGTCATCGACCGTTTACAGAGCGTCATTGACTGCTGGCGGAGCGTCATCGATCGTTGACGGAGTGTCATTGACTGCTGGCGGAGTGTCATCGACCGCTGGCGGGGCGTCATTGACTGCTGACGGGGCGTCATTGACCGCTTACAGGGTGTCATCGACCGTTTACAGAGCGTCATCGACCGCTGGCGGAGTGCGAATACAGCAGTCAACTATACTATACTCGGCATGATTCTGTGATATTTTTTTTCTGGATTGCTTCGTGCCTGCCAATGACATGTTTCGTTATTTGCTTATTATCAGCCCGCTGGATTGCTTCGTACCTCGCAATGACGACGGATGCCGTTGCCTGCAACAATGGCATCTACGTCATTGCGACTGCGAGGTACGAAGCAGGAAACAATCCAGACATGTCATTTTCTTCCTGTTTATTTGAAAAATATAGGGTCTCGCAATGACGGGCGGCGACACCCCGTCATTGCGAGAAGCGCAGCGACGAAGCAATCCAGGAGAATAGTATCACAAAATCACACCGCGTGCA
>JAIRLL010000280.1 GCA_031259505.1 Tannerella sp. | reverse complement strand
CGGACATCATGCCCGAAAAATAATCGTGCACCGCTCCTCCGAAAATGGTTCCCAGCACAATCCATAGAAATGCGGCCGGCCCGTACATCACGCCCATGATGGCGCCGAAGATGGGACCCAGTCCGGCGATGTTCAGGAACTGTATCAGGAACACGCGCCACCATGGCATGGGCACATAGTCCACGCCGTCGCGCATCGTGCAGGCAGGAGTTGCGCGCGCCGGATCCATTCCGAAAATGCGCTCGACGCACGCCCCGTAAACAATATAGCCTGCAACAAGCAGTACAAGGCAAGCGGAAAAAGTAAGCATGTCGTATATTTTTTTCGGTTTTTTTGACGGGTTGAGGGATTGCGAAAAGCGTGCCTGCCGCCGGGTTTATCCGTTGGAGAGCAGTCGCCTGACGGCTTCCGAAATGGCACGTCCGTCGGCCTGGCCGGCAAGGGCTCCGGTCGCTGCGCCCATCACTTTTCCCATATCCTGCAGACCGGCGGCGCCCGTCTGTGCGATGATTTTCTTCAGTTCGTCTTCGAGCGCTTCGGCCGACAACTGCTGCGGCAGATAAGTCTCGATGGCCTGTACCTGTCCAAGTTCCTCGTCGGCCAGGTCCTGGCGGTTTTGCTGCTGATAGATTTGGGCGGCATCTCTGCCCTGCTTTGCCAGCTTGCGAATGATTTTGATCGCGTCGGCATCGGTCAGCGTATCGTTAGCTCCGGGGGCGGTTTTCGCTTCGAGGAATACTTTTTTCACGTTGCGCAGTGCGCTCAGTCTCACTTTGTCTTTGGCCAGCATGGCGGCTTTGATGTCGTTGTTTACTTGTTCGAATAGACTCATATCTGTTTAGTTTTTAAATGAAATCACTTATTATCGGCTGACCGCCTCTCGAATCGGACTGTTCGTTTTTTCTTCTCTGGTTTTCGAGCGAGATTTTGTTTCGTTCGTTTTCCAGCAGCGACGGATTGCGGTTGTATGTTGGATTTTCTGCAATTATTTTGATGAAGACTTCGTTTTCCATCTCTTCGAGCGTCAGGGTGGAAATGGTCGGCGCGGGTCTTTTGTCGATCAGGTTGCCGTAATACTTTACGATAAGGTATTCCTGATAGCGGCATATTTCTTCTTTGGTACGTTCCTTTTCGCTGCCGGACTGCATGGATGCTTCAAATTCTTTGTCCGTCAGGTCGAATCCGGAGGCCAGCAGCGTGAACTTGATCTTTTTTCCCAGCGATTCGTCGAGCATGGCGCCCCAAATCAGTTCGATCTCGCTGTCGAAACGGTTCATAAACGATGTGATGTAGGCCTGTATCTCGGCTATGGTGAGTTCGTCGTCCTCGCTGTCTCCCGTTCCGAAGGAGATGTTGAACAGCATTTTTTTTGCGTTGAAGATGTTGCTGTTGTTCAGCAGCGGCGACTTGAAGGCGGCTTCGATGGCGTTATCCAGCCGTTCTTGACCTTCCCCGTAGCCTTCGCTCATCAGGGCAATACCGCCGTCTTTCATGGTAGTACGCACGTCGGCGAGGTCTACGTTGATAATGCCGGTCACAGTGATGATTTCGGCAATGTTTTTTGCCGCCACGGTGAGGATATCATCGACTTTGGCAAAAGCGTTTCTCAGGGTGAGGTCTTTATAAATATCGTAGAGTCGTTCGTTGTTGATTACGAGCAGCGCGTCCACATTCCGGTTCATTTCTTCGACGCCGGTGAGCGCCTGCAGAATCTTGGGTCTCTGTTCGAAGACAAAAGGAATCGTCACGATGCCGATCGTCAGTATGTCCATTTCCTTTGCAATCCGGGCTATCACGGGTGCGGCGCCGGTACCTGTTCCGCCACCCATTCCGGCCGTGATGAAAACCATTTCAGTGCCGTCGTTCAGCATGTTGCGTATTTCTCCTTCGCTTTCGAGGGCGGCCTCTTTAGCCTTTGCCGGATTATTGCCCGAACCGAGTCCCTTGGTCGTTTTTGGACCCAGACAGAGCTTAACAGGCACTTCAGACTTGTTCATTGCCTGAACATCAGTATTGCACAGCACAAAAGAAACATCGCGTATGCCTGTACGGTACATGTGCGAGACGGCGTTGCCGCCACCGCCGCCCACGCCAATCACTTTGATTGTTTTCTTCACTTCCTTCGGAAACGCAAAATTCAGTTTAATATCGCTATCGCTCATCGTCGCTTGGTATTATCATTTCAATGAAATTTTTGATCATTTTTTTCCCTTTTCCTCTTTTTCCCGTGGAGGTGACTGTACCTGTGCCGGCGCCTCCCGGCCTCGCATCCGAACCTGTCGCCGCGCCGTTTACGTGATCTTCATTACCGCCCGTAACCGGTTCCAGCTTGATTATCGGTGGAGCCGGCCTGACAAGTTTCACGCAGTTTTCGGTTCCTTCGGCGATCAGAGCGGCAGCCGTCAGGTAATTTTTCTTCACGCCGTTCCATTCATAGGGGATGCCGGCATGGACGACATTCAGTTTGAACCGGCTGGCAATCAATTCGGTCATACCTCTCAATCCGGCTGCTTCGCCCGTCAGTTTGATGCTTCCGCCGAAAGGTTTTGACAGGATCTCGGTTTTCAC
>JAIRLL010000262.1 GCA_031259505.1 Tannerella sp. | reverse complement strand
ATGTCTTCCGTATTTTTGCTGTAAAGTTAGCGTTTTTTATATTCACACGAAAATTATTTTCGCATGGCGACGCAAAAAAAAGATGACGCCGGATACGCTCCGTCACTGTGACTGCGAGGGACGAAGCAGGAAGCAATCCGGTACTCTGCCAGTGACATGTTTCGTTATTTGCCTATTATCAGTCCGCTGGATTGCTTCGTGCCTCGCAATGACGTCCGGCGTCCCCGAACTCAGGTTAACAGAATGACAGAATTTTCAGAATCAACATATTTGTAAATTCTGAAAATTCTGAAATTATGTAAATACGAAATTATGTACCCGGATAAAAATCAACGAACTAATTCTCCTCAGGACATTCCGGTGTACTCACGGACAAAACCATGTATTTCACATCGTTCTGCTTTTCTACGGTTACCATGGCAAAAGAATCAGCAGCAAAATATATTTTCAACACAAAGTCACGAAAGGCACGAAGGATTTTTCCCTTTGTGTCCTTCGTGTCTTTGTGTTTATACCCCGTCCCTGAAATACTGAACTGTGTGGAATACCGGGTTCGAACGGGCGCGACGATTTGAATCGAAAATCAATGCAGGCAAAGACATTCAGTAAAAAAAACGGAAAAATCATTTCGTTATTCCGCAAGGATACTTACCTTTGCATCACTTACAGAATCTGCCTGGCAACAGGCAGCGCGCTGTACCGTTTTTTTGTATGGCCCGCATGGGCATAAATCAAAGATTATACGCAATGAAAAGAATTATTATTGTATTGTATCTGGCTGCGTGCGGCCATCCGGCAAGCGCACAGCGCTCGTATCAGTTCGAATCGCCGGACAGGTTGTTTCACGAGGGAAAGGCTTTCTTCGAGTTGCGCAACTATCCCGGTTGCGTGGATAAACTCGAAACGTTCAAAGCACAGTCGGCCGACGGCTTCCTGATTCAGGAAGCAGACTACATGATGGCGTACATCGCCTTCGAACAGGGTCGAACGACGGGCATGGACGTGCTGCAGCGTTTTCTTTCGAAATATCCCGACAGTCGCCACAGAAATGAAATCTGTTTTCTGACAGGTTCTGCCTGGTTTGAACTTGGCGACTATTCTTCGGCCATCCGGTGGTTGAACGAATCTGACGCCGGCGCGCTCGGCACGGTGCAACAGAACGATTATGCATTTCGGATGGCATATTCGATGTTGCAGACGGACGACTTCGCGGGAGCGCGTTATCATTTCCTGTCGCTTCAGCAGTCGGCCACCTACCGGACTTCGGCAGCTTACTACCTCGCCTACATCGACTATGCAGAGAAAAACTACGACGCGGCGCTTTCCGGTTTCACGAAATTGAAAAGCGATCCCGAATACGGCGAACGCGCACTGTACTGCATTACCCAGATTTATTTCATCAACAGCCGGTACGAAAAAGTCGTCGACAGCGGTGAAGAGTTGCTGAAAACGTATCCGCACAACGCCGACAATACGGAGATATACCGTCTTCTGGGCAATGCGTACTACCGTCAGGGCGACCGGACGAAGGCGACCGGCATGTTTGAGAAATACGTGGAATCGACCGAACAGCCCCTGCGCGGCGACCTGTATCTGCTCGGTGTTTGCTATTATCACGCGGACGACTTCGACAAGGCGGTCGACGTCCTTTCGAAAACAGTCGACGACACGGACGAACTGACGCAGAACGCATATCTCTACCTCGGTCAGAGCTATTTGAAACTGAACGACAAAAATAACGCCCGCATGGCTTTCGAATGGGCGGCCACTTCGGACAGCGACAGGCAGGTGCAGGAAGTAGCGCTCTACAATTACGCACTGCTGATTCACGAGACTTCCTTTTCGGGGTTCGGCGAATCCGTCGCCATTTTCGAAGATTTCCTCAACGACTTCCCCAATTCGCAATATGCCGACAAGGTGAACGACTATCTGATCGAAGTGTATCTGAGTACCAAAAACTATGAATCGGCGCTGGCCTCTATCGGAAAAATCCGCCAGCCGGGCGCCCGGATTCTTGCCGCCAGGCAAAACCTGCTCTTTCAATTAGGTGCGCAGGCGTTTACGAATCAAACGCCCGAACGCGCCATCGAATACTTCAGTCAGGCAATCGCCCTGAAAGGATACGATGCGGAAACATACGCCAACGCCTTTTTCTGGCGCGCCGAATCCTACTACCGCATGAACAGTTTCGCGCAGGCAGCGCAGGACTATCAGGCTTATATCGACAATGCGAAAGACCGCTACTCGCCGGCTACGTATGCCCTGGCACACTACGATTTGGGGTACAGTCATTTCAGGAAAAAGACGTACGCGCAGGCGCTGAGGGCGTTCCGCCAGTATGTCGCGCTGGAGAAAAACACTTCGGAACTGTCGCTTGCCGACGCGTATAACCGTATCGGCGACTGTCTGTTCTACGACCGTCAGTATGCCGCAGCAGAAGAAAACTACACCCGCGCCGTCTCGCTGCAGCCCGGTTCGGGCGATTACGCACTCTATCAGAAAGGGCTTGTGATGGGACTGCAAAAAGACTATCAGGGCAAAATCGCGATGATGGACAGGCTGATACGCGAATATCCCGGTTCGCCCTACGTGGACGATGCGCTTTACGAAAAGGGACGTTCGTACGTCCTGCTCGATATGTTCGACAAGGCGGCCGAGTCGTTCAGCAAACTGATAGCCGACTTCCCGCAAAACAGTCTCGCCCGCAAGGCCGGACTTCAACTGGGACTGCTCTACTTCAACAGCAACCAGTCGGAAAAAGCCATCGACGCCTACAAGCGGGTGATTGCCGACTATCCGGGCAGCGAGGAAACCAAAATCGCCCTGCAGGATCTGAAAGCCGTGTATGCCGATATGAACGACGTGGCAGGATATGCAGCATACGTCCGCACGCTCGGCGGAAATGTCCGCTTCGAAATAAGCGAACAGGACTCGCTGACCTACTTTGCCGCCGAGAGGCTGTTTCTGCGTGGCGACAACGAAGGCGCGCGGCGCAGTCTGCACAGCTACGTGGCGTCGTTCCCCAACGGCGCATTCAACCTCGACGCCAACTATTACCTCGGACAGATCGCTTTCATCCAGAAGGAATACGCCGAAGCAAGACAGCGCTTCACCACCGTCCTGAACTGCTGCGGCAACACGAAATTCTCGGAAGAGGCGCTTGCCCGGAAATCGGAAATCGAGTATCTGGAGAAAAACTATGCCGCGGCCATGGAGAGCTTCAGCCGACTGCTGGAGATTGCCGAATCGGCGGAGAATATCGAAGCTGCCCGGCTCGGCATTCTGCGCTGCGCACGGCAGACAGGCCGACATGCCGAAGTGCTGAAAGCCGCCGGCGAACTGCTTAAAAATGCCAAACTCTCGCCCGAAGTGACGGCCGAAGCCCGCCTGTCGCGCGCCAAAGCTTATCTGGCGCAACACGAAGCGGACAAAGCCGATGCCGACCTCGTCGCCCTGAGCAGGGACACGCGTACGGTCTACGGCGCCGAAGCCAAATTCCTCCTGGCGCAATCCTTTTTCGATAA
>JAIRLL010000092.1 GCA_031259505.1 Tannerella sp. | reverse complement strand
CATTTTAAAAACAAACTTTAATCATGTTAAGTTATGACAAACAAATTGATTAACGGCATAAAAAATGCCAAACTAAAAAAACTTGTAAAGATTATGACGCTGTCCGTTTTCCTCCTGATTGCGAGTCACGAAGCAATCCAGTGGTAATGAATACAGGTATGCCAATGTAAAAAAGTTGCCTGAAACAGTCCGAAGAAATGATAATCTTCTCTGTCACTTCGGGAAACGTTTACGCAAAATCATGCCGAGTACAGTATACAACAAAACAAATAATTCGAACCACAGAGATTGTTAAAAAACAGAATGAAATCTTATTGTTTTATTTATAAATTCTTTAATACTAATTTTTATGAAAAGGAAATTAATTTTATCATGGGGGGGGGCAAATGGCGCATCTTGTTTTGTGTCATATGCTTCCTGAGTTGTTCATTCGCAGTCTTTGCACAGAAGCGAGTGAGCGGTACGGTGGTCGACGCCAACGGCGAACCACTTATCGGAGTGAACGTAGTGGAAAAAGACGCTACTAACGGAACGGTGACGGATTTGGAGGGGCGATTTACGCTTAATGTCCAAAACAGTGCGATTTTGCAGTTTTCCTATGTCGGGTACATCACGCAGGAAATTGCGACAGGGAATCAGACAAATCTGGAGATTACTCTTTTGGAAGACAGTCAGGCGCTGGAAGAGGTGGTGGTCATCGGGTATGGCACCAGAGTAAAGGGAGCATTGACTGGGGCAGTATCCAAAGTAGATAACAAGGTTTTTGAAGGACGACCCCTTACAAACACGATGAATGCCTTGCAGGGAGCATTGCCCGGCGTGACGGTCACGCGGGGAAGCGGTCGTCCGGGTGGTGAAAACTACAGTCTCCAGATACGGGGAACGTCGTCCTACAGCGGAAACAAACCGCTTGTCCTGGTCGACGGCGTGCCGGGTGACCTGTACTATGTTAACCCGAACGACATCGCCGACATTACCGTATTGAAGGACGCAGCGGCCTCCATTTACGGCGCCCGCGCAGCCGACGGTGTAGTACTTGTGACTACCAAAAAGGGGAAACAGGGGAAACCCTCGATCACCTATTCGGGTAATTTCGGAATAAAAACGCCCCAGTATCTGAAGCGACCCGCCAATACGCTGCAATTAGCCGAGATGTACGACGAGGGAATGCGGAACGTGGGTATGCGGGGCGTATCCGAGGAAGTGTTTGCCAAAATCCGCGCCAGTGCCGCGCCGGAACCTGGAAACGGTTGGATGCTGTTTCTGGAAAACTACCCCGGATTCTACGGCTCTACCGACTGGACGGACGAAGTGTATGACACCGGTACGCTTCAAATGCACAACCTCAGTATCTCTGGTGGCGGCGACAACAGTACGTATCTGTTTTCCGCCGGATACGATCGCGACGAAGGGTTGCTCCATTACGGTGAGAATCATTCGGACAGGTATAATCTGAGAATGAATTATGATTTTAAACTCTTCGACCGGCTCACTGTTGAAACCCGCAACAGTTTTGAAAATCAAACCATTGTCGAACCCGCCGGACTAAACGAAACATTAAGGGCGCTTTGCCGGGTGTGGAGTTATTTACCTGTATATAATCCTCTCGGTCAATTTTACGGTTATCAGGGATACAGTAACCCTGTCCAGGCTATGGAGGAAGGAGGAGACCGCCATTTGAGCGAATCCAAATTTTCGACCAATACCAAAGGCGAATTAAAGATTCTGGATGACCTGAAACTGGTAGCCCAAATGGGTGTTGTCCTGACGTACAGAAATGATAACGTGAATAATAAAACGTATGAAAGGCACACCTGGGATGGAGGTACGGAGGGTTATTCAAATAATCCTAACAATGCATCATACAGCAATTCCAGGAATGTTTACGGTATATACACGGCTTATCTGGATTATAACAGGCTGTTCGGGAAACATCAGCTCAATCTGATGGCTGGCGCTTCGCACGAAGAGAATGATTATCAGTCGCAGTCTACGACCGGCTACAATTTCATAAGCAATGAACTGTTTACTCTGAACATGGCCGACAAGACGAAAGTCGAATACATCAATTTTACGGGCGACGCGAACGACTGGGCTTTGAGTTCGTATTTCGGAAGAGTAGGCTATTCGTTTGATAAAAAGTATTATCTGGACTTTACGGCGCGAGTGGACGGCAGTTCCAAATTCGCGCCGAGCAAACGCTGGAGCGCCGTGTTCCCCTCTGCATCCGCGTCGTGGAACCTGTCGGAAGAGAATTTTATCAGGTCGCTAAACCTCTTCGACAATCTCAAACTCCGGCTGTCCTGGGGACAGGCCGGTAATCAGGAATTGAGTTTCGGAAACTACGACTACATTTCGCTTATATCCATTACCGGCACTTATCCGATGGGTTCGCCGAATGTGGGACTGACCGGAGCCGTACCGAGCATTGCTTCCGAAGCGCGCACGTGGGAAACGATTGAATCCCGGAATATCGGCCTTGATCTCTCCACGTTGAATGCGAGACTGTCCGCAAGTTTTGATTACTACAACAAATATAACAACAAAATGCTGATCAACGACCAGTTGCCGGCCGTATTGGGTGGAAGTGCACCTACACAGAATATCGGCAAACTGAAAACGCACGGCTGGGATTTCAGCATCGGATGGCGCGACCAGGTCGGCGATTTCAGATACGGCATTTCGGCCATTATCAGCGACAGTCAAAACAAATTGATTGAGTTAAAAGGTAACGATTCGTATGGAGAAGGTCTGATCAAGGCACGCGAAGGATACGCACTTGATTCCTACTTCGGCTATCAGTTTGACGGGATGATTCAAAATGAGGCTCAACTGAATGAATATAAAAAACTGGGAGGACTGGTGCCGACACAGATCAGTCTTGGCGACGTCATGTTTAGCGACCTCGACGGTGACGGGAAAATTACAACCTTCGGCGATGGTACGCCGGAAAATCCGGGCGACATGACTTATCTGGGCAACATGACGCCCAGATATATCTATTCAGGCAATATTGACCTGTCGTACAGGAATGTGGATTTCAGCCTGTTTTTGCAGGGCGTAGGAAAAAGGAACGGCATTCGCTACGGCGACTTCGGTCAGCCCTACTATTTTGTATGGCACCAGCCTCTGGCTTATTTCTACGGTAAAAACTGGACGCCGGACAATCCCGGAGCGCCGTATCCGCGAATCACGCCCGGAGGAGTAGGCTATGACAATATAAGAGACTGGAACTGGAGAGCGTCGTCGTTACGCATAAACGACCTGTCGTACCTGCGATTTAAGCTGATAAGCATCGGATACAACGCACCGAAGGCTTTTAGCAGTAAATTGAAAATGCAAAACGCCCGGATTTATCTTTCGGCTCAGGATTTGTTCACCATCTCGAAAGGCTCGTGGGACAACAATTTCGACCCGGAAGAAACCTACGAACGCAACGACGAGCAAACTTATCCGTTTAGCAGCGTGATTTCACTGGGACTGGAGATTAGATTTTAATTCGTTGAACCAATAAAAATAAATCATTATGAAACATATAGATAGTTATATTAAGATGATGGTCTTTGGCATTCTGCTTTTGACCGGATGCAGCAAAGACCTGGATTTGACGCCGAGAGATACGATTTCGGATGCTTCTTTCTGGAAAACGGCCAACGATTACAGACTGGCGGCCAATAACCTGTATCTGTCGCTGGAAGGATTCGGTTCCGATACGGAGTCGGACATTGCATTCAATATGCCCAATTCCGTCAGTAACGGCACGTATCAGCCTTCGGAAACGGATGGAAACTGGAATGATCAATACATCTACATCCGCAGGTGCAATAATATCATTGAGAAGGCAGCTACCTCGCCGATCGCCGAAGAAATAAAAAACTATGTAGCCGAAGCCCTGTTTTTCAGGGCATACAACTATTGGAGACTGTACAGGCTCTTCGGCGGAGCGCCGCTTGTTACCAAGGTGTTAGATATAGACAGCGAAGAATTGTACGGCCCGAGAGCAAGCCGGAAAGACGTGGTTGATTTTATCCTGAAAGATCTGACCGAGGCCGCATCCGGTTTGCCGGAAAGCAAATCCCTGTCGGACGCAGACCGGGGACGCATCACCAAAGGAGCCGCCACGGCATTAAAGGCAAGAGTAGCCCTGTTTGAAGGTACTTGGGCCAAATTCCGCAACGATGCCGGCGCGAACGCATATCTTGATATGGCGATTGAATCGGCAAGCGCCGTAATGAATAGCGGACAGTATGAACTGTATAAAGGAATGGGGGAGGAGAGTTATCGCCATTTGTTTATTGAAGCGGGCGACGACTGCAGCGAGGCGATTCTGGATCGCCGCTATCAGATCGATATTTCCCATCATGATTATTCGTTCGGCATTCAGCAAACGGGCTACCTTCCAACAAAAAAACTGGCGGATATGTACTTATGCAGCGACGGATTGCCTGTAACACAGTCTTCACTGTTTCAGGGATACAATACCAGAACATCCGAATTTCAGAATCGCGACCCGCGGATGACAATGACCTTTATGACGCCCGGACTGATGGCATATCAGCCGATTCACAGCGGCCGGGTAGAAAACTGGCCGTTTTATCCGCAACGCAACAGTAATACGGGTTATATTATTTATAAATATATGTCGGAAGACAGTGTTTCCATGCTGACACGAAAACAGGATTTCGACAACCATATCATCCGTTATGCGGAAATACTTCTTGTCTATGCGGAGGCAGTATTTGAAAAGAATGGAAGCATCAGCGATGCGGATCTGGACAAATCGGTCAACCTGATTCGCCAACGGGTGAATATGCCGGGACTGACTAACGAGTTTGTTGCGGCAAACGGTCTGAACATGCAACAGGAGTTGCGCCGCGAAAGAACGGTTGAACTGGCGCTGGAAGGTTTCCGGTGGGATGATCTGAGGCGCTGGAAAACGGCCGAAACCGAACTGAAAGAGGATATCAAGGGAATCAAAATCGCAGGCTCGGAATGGACGGAGCCTGTCATCATTGAAGGTTCGGACCGGAATCCGTATGCAGACCCCGCATGGCAAAGCAAAACGGATGCAGACGGGTTTATCATTGCGGAAACAGGAAGGACTTTTGATCCCAACAGGCATTATCTGAGACCTTTGCCGACAAAAGAAATCGCAATCAATCCCAGTCTCGAACAAAATCCGGGATGGTGATTTTAATGAGGTTTTTCAAACTGTCTGATATTTTTTCAGGCAGTTTGTTTTACCGGATATATTTTCAAAAGAAAATTCATTACATTATGAACAAAAACATATTGAATAGTAGTTGTTTTCGCGGGAATAACGCGCTTTTGTGCATATTCCTTTTTATATCATTTGGATTATCTGCTCAAGTAGAACCGGATCATAGCATTTCGCTTGCAGGAAACTGGCGTGTGGCGCTCGATCCGTTTAATACAGGAATAAGCGCCGGCTGGTATAAAGGCGAACTGCCTGAAAAAGCAGATCTGCGGCTGAACGAAATGTTGTATTATAAAGGTAATATAGACGAACAGCCTGAAAAAATGTATCTGCCCGGTACGGACAGCGACGGACATTTGGGGCAAAAACTCGAATACAGACAGGGACTGACAAACGGACTGGAACGTCTTTATGCCTGTGACGGAGTTCTTTGGTTCGAAAGGGAAATCGACATTCCCGAACACTGGCGGGATCGACCGGTACGGTTGTTTCTCGAAAGAATACCGGGGAGCAGCAAAGTATGGCTGGATGGAAAGCTCAAAGGCGAATATCAGGCATTTGCAATACCTCATATCCACAAGATAATGGAAGCCGCCGCACCGGGCAGGCACAGGCTTACCGTCAGAGTGGATAATAATGTCACATTGGAAACGCTCTGGTCTCATCATATTACTCCGGGTTCCGGTGCAAGATGGAACGGTATTATCGGCCGAATCGAATTTCAGGCCGAAAACAGGATAGCAATAAAAGACATGCAGGTATATCCATCTATCCATGATAAAAAAGTGGTCGTAAATATCGCTGTGAGAAATGAGGCAAAGGAACTTTGCAATGGCTCCATATTTTTGACTGTCCGTAAAAAAGGAGAGCCTGGTACTGTATCGACGCAAAAAATCGTGTGTGTCCTGTCGGATACACTCCAGTTTGTAAAAACCGAAATACCTGTTTCAAACCCCATTCTTTGGGATGAATTTAATCCTTTCCTGTATGAACTGGAAGCGGTATTAAGTGTTTCCGGAAGAAGTCCGGACAGGAAGAATATCCTGTTCGGAATCCGTGAACTGGCAACCGAAGGCAGCCGGTTCCTGTTAAACGGACAACCTCTTTTTCTGCGCGGAACGCTCGACTGCGGACAGTTTCCTCTCAAAGCCGATCCTGCGATGGACAAAGAAACATGGATGCACGTGTTGCAGGTATACAGACAGTACGGGCTGAATCATGTGCGATTTCATACATGGTGTCCGCCGGAAGCCGCTTTTCAGGCTGCCGACGAACTGGGGATGATTTTCCAGATAGAAATGGTAAGCCCTCCCTATTCGGAACTGTTGACCGTTTTGGATACATACGGCAATCATCCCTCTTTCGGTCTGGTATCCCTCCATAACGAAAGAAGTCATACCGATTTTACACACCAAATTATCGAAGAGGCGAAAAAGCATGACCCGCGTCGTCTGTATTGCTGTACTTCTCATCCGTGGCAACCAGGCTGTACGGATGATTTTTATGTTTCGGCCTGGGGCGTTGACCGGAAACGGACGGTCGGTATCCAGTGGGCAGGAGGCGATGTGGTCTCCGTCACACGGTTTAATACGAACGCTCCCGAAACCTCAAGCGACTACCGGGATGCCATAGAAGGAATCAATGCCCCCGTAATATCTCATGAGATGGGGCAATGGGCTGTTTATCCCGATCTTTCGGAAATCCCCCAATATAACGGAGCGCTCCGCAATCTCAACTACGAACGGATCAGGGATGACCTGCGTGAAAAAGGGCTTCTTGATCAGGCGGCAGATTTTGTTCAGGCGTCCGGACAACTAACTTTGTTACTTTATAAGGAAGAAATAGAATCCACATTACGCACACCTGAATATGGCGGATTTCAATTGCTTGATTTGCATGATTTCCAGGGGCAGGGAATATCTCCTGTCGGAATAATAAATGCCTTCTGGGAATCGAAGGGATTGATTGCGCCGGAAAGATTCAGGGAATTTTGTTCCTCTTCTGTGCCTCTGTTGAGGATGGACAAGCGGATATGGACTCAAGGCGAGACATTTGAAGGACATGCGGAACTGGCTTATTTCGGCCCGGTTGTAAAGAAGAATCTGCAGGCGCGCTGGCATATTTGCAACGACGGGGGAGATGTGCTGATTTCCGGAAAATCAGAGAAAGTCCGTCTTGAAGGAAGAGGCTTGACGCCTTTGGGGAAAATATCTGTTCCGTTAAACAAATTGCCATCGCCTGCGAAATTGCAGTTTGTAATTGAAATCCCGGAGGTAAAAGCATCGAACAGATGGGATTTTTGGGTATATCCTGAAAAGGTTGATACATCTGTACCGTCGGAAATTAAAGTGTTTAACGATTGGGGGAATAATGTCGAGCAAGCATTGGAGAACGGGCAAAAAGTTTTATTGTTTCCAAAATTTGAAGATTTACCGGGAGCGCGTGCCGGATGTTTTACGACCATATTTTGGAATCCTCTGATGAAATGGCATCAAAAATCTCACACGATGGGTATTTTATGCGACCCTGCACATCCTGTTTTTTCAACTTTCCCGACGGATTCGTATTCAAACTGGCAATGGTGGGATTTGGCGATGCATTCGCAGGCAATGGTACTGGATCAAACGCCTGTCCGAATGAAACCTTTGGTACAGGTGGTCGACAATTTTGTAACGAATCAAAAACTGGGTTATCTGTTCGAATGTAAGGTCGGTAATGGGGTATTAATGGTCTGTTCGATGGATATTTATTCCGACTTGAAAAATCGCCCGGTTGCTCGACAGTTTCACCAAAGTTTACTTCAGTACATGGCGTCGGATAAATTCAATCCAACGCAGGAAGTGGATGCGGCGCTGATAAAGACGTGGCTGAAATAATCAAAATTCGGAATTCAACGGGATTCAACAGGAAAGTATCTCAACGAAATGGTTCGGCGTCGCGGCAAAACAGCCTCGTAGCACGGCAAAATGATTTTGCTGCACGCCGAAACCATTCCGTACCGGCGCTGAAACGGCTCTGCTCCGGGGAGAAACGATTCTGTTCTGCCATCCTGTCGAAAAACGCTGCTGTCCAATGGGGAAAGAAAAACGAATAATCAATTATTTTCAGTTTTGCATACCACCACGGATATATGTTTGCATACAGAAAAAAACTTCAATAAACGTTTCTGTAAAATATGAAGATAATATGAAGAAGACTTTCGTGAATTTTATATCTTTGCAGGGAGTAATAACATTTTATCCATTTCGCATTACTAACTAAAAAAAACAGGAAAACATGAAAAAGTATCAGACAATTGCAGCCAGGCTGCACAGTATTGAAAACGGTATTACGGGTGCACGAAACAATCCCGAAATACAGGAACGAATGAACAGGTACGGTTATGCCGCCGAGCGTATAGCCAATCGAATGACAGCATTCTGCTGCCTGTTTATCTTACCGGCGGCAATCATTGCGCAGGATATTGTTCAATCCGGAGCAGGCGGAAAAGAATGGAATATCACGACCGCCACTACCGTTTACCGTATTGGCGTTTCGTCGAAAGGCGAAGTGCAGGAAGTGTATTACGGCAACAGGCTGGCTTTGGAAAATCCCCCTTCCGCATTGGGCGCGGAAGTACCCGTCCGTGGCGGATACGTGAACGGAACGCCCTCGCTCGAAGCCGTTTTCCCCGACGGAGTGCGCGATGTGGAACTGGAATATCAGTCGGGAGAAATCATCACGGCTGACGGACGGCAGACGTTGAAAATCATTCAGCGGGACAGATTTTACCCGCTGGAGATACGTTCGTACATCCGTGTACTGCCCGAATACGACCTTGTCGAGAAATGGAACGAAGTGGCGAACACCGGTAAAAAGGGCGTCATACGGATAGAGAATCTGCA
>JAIRLL010000091.1 GCA_031259505.1 Tannerella sp. | reverse complement strand
GGCAAAGGCAAACTGATGGTTTGCGGCGCAGACCTCAGTCGCGACCCGGACAACCGTCCCGCAACGCGACAGTTCCGCCGCAGCATCGAACAGTACATGGCGTCGGATAAATTCAATCCGGCGCAGGAAGTGAATGCGACGCTGATATCTTCACTGTTCCGGATAAAATGATTACCTTTGTGCCGAAATTTATAAAATCTTTGTCGTCATGAAACAGTTAGCATTGGATACACAGTCGTTCGAGGATTTACGTAACAGGAAATGTCTGTATGTAGACAAAACCGAAGTCATTTACAGGATGATTACAGGCGGAAAGGTTTATTTTCTTTCACGTCCCCGCCGGTTCGGGAAATCATTACTTGTAAGTACGCTGGATGCAATATTCAAGGGAAAGAAAAACCTGTTCGAAGGTCTTTATATTTACGACAAACGGGAATGGGAGGAATATCCGGTTATTAAAATCGACTGGACAGGGATAGACCATTCGACGCCGGAAGCAATGAAAAAAAGTCTTGTTCTTTACCTTAAAAATATTGCTGAAAATTATCAGATTACTTTGGAAGCGGGATCTGCTGTTGATTATTTCAGAGATTTGATAGAAGCATTACGGAAAAAAAACGGCAAAAAGGTCGTCATACTGATCGACGAATACGACAAACCTGTCACCGCTCATCTTTCCGATTCCAGTTTGAAAGATTTTCAGACGGCAGTGCACGATTTTTATCAGGTAATGAAAAGCGCGGACGAGTATATCAGGTTTATCTTTCTCACCGGCGTGTCGAAATTTTCGGGACTGTCGATTTTCTCGGCGCTGAACAGTCCGCAGGATATTACTTTACAGGAAGAATATGCAGCAATATGCGGATATACTCAGAAAGAACTCGAAAGTAATTTTTCGGAACATATCGACAGCGCCGCCGAACGTTTGAATATGACAGTAGAGTATTTGCTGGGACAAATCCGTTACTGGTACAACGGTTATACCTGGGACGGGAAAACCGCTGTCTACAATCCGTTTTCGACAATGAATTTCTTTCAAAACCGGGAATTTTCCGCTTACTGGTTTCGCACCGGCACACCCACTTTTTTGATAGATATTATTCAGCGTCGCAATCGAGCGGATACGGTACTGGAACCGATTGATGTCGACGACAGCATATTCAATGGATATAATCCGCCGGATATAGACGAGGTGCCTTTGCTGTTCCAGACAGGTTATCTGACCGTCAAACAAAAGAAACTGACCGACGGAATCCCAAGCTATACGCTCGGCATCCCCAATTCGGAAGTAAACAGGGCGTTACTGACACATCTGTTGAAAGCATACGGAAAATATTCCGACATGGAGTTCGATGAAATCCGGCGAACAATGCAGCGGCAGATAACCGCCTGCGACGAATCCGGCTTCGCCCGCAGTCTCGAAGCGATGACAGCAACCGTTCCTTACGATATTCAAATTCCTTCGGAGAATTATTATCATTCTTTCATGCTGTTATGGATGCGTCTGCTCGGATTCAATATCCGTGCAGAAGAACATAACAATCTCGGACGTTCCGACGCCGTCTGGGAACAGTCCGGCTTCACCGTTGTCGCCGAATTAAAATATCATGCCAAAAAGAAAATCAATACTCTGCTCAACGAAGCAATGAAACAGATTCACGAACGCCGGTATTACAACAAATATCCAGGCAAAGTACTTCTGCTGGGAATTGCATTCTCCGGAAGACAGCCCGGATGCCGGATGGAGATATTAAACAGTCATCAGGATTCTGATAAATCTGATAAATCATGAAACAGTTAGCATTGGATAATACACAGTCGTTCGCAGATTTACGTAACAGGCAATACCTGTATGCAGACAAAGCCGAAATCATCCGCAAAACGGTTCCGCACCGGGGGAAAATGCCTCCGCACTGCGAGAGGATGACCTTGCAATGGGGGAAAATGCTTCCGTACCGTGTAAGAACGGCTCCGTACCACGACAAAACGGCTCCGTACCACGTAAAAATGATTCTGCACCATGCCAAAACGGTTCCGTACCGGAGTAAAAAGGCTCCGCACCATGGCAAAACGGCTCCGCACCATGTAGAAATGGCTCCGCACCACGAATATATTGAGATGTACCATAATTATATAAGAGATAAAAAGAAACGAAACAGTATTAACCAATAATTTCACGGAAATGACAACAGAAAAGAAGAATGTAAAAAGAAATCAGTCGATTGCAGCCAGGCTGCACAGTATTGAAAACGGCATTTCGGGCGCACTGAACAGTCCCGAAATACTGGAACGGATGAACAGATACGGCTATACCGCCGAGCGTATAGCCGAAGGCGAGCGGTTGCTGACCGGCGCCAAACAGCAGGTTGCGCTTCACGCGGAAGAATACAGCGGTCAGTATGTGGCGACCGGCGAAGTGGGACAGTTATGGCCGGAAGCCTATTCCGACTATATGATTACGCTGAAAGTGGTGCGGGTGGCCTTCCGCAGGCAGCCCGGCAAATTACAGGAATTTAACGCCACCGGACGTCGCAACCGCAGTCTGTCCGGCTGGCTGAACGATGCCCGCGTGCTCTACACCAACCTGCAGACGCCCGAAGCGCTGAACGTAATGACAGGCTACGGCTACACGCCCGAACGCCTGCAACGGGAACAGCAAAAGGTCGAAGACGTCGCCGCCCTCCACGTCAAACAGCTCGGCGAAACGGGCGAAGCCCAGCAGTCGACAAAAGACCGCGACAAAGCCATCGACGACCTCTGCGACTGGTACAGCGACTTCCGCGCCATCGCCCGCGTCGCGCTCTACGACAAACCGCAACTGCTCGAAGCGCTGGGGATTGTCAGGAAATAACACTTGAGACTTTGTTTTTTATTTATAAATCTATAAACCAATTATTTTATGAAACGAGTATTAATTTTTATTAATGGGGGGGGGTAAAATGGCACAAACTGTGTTGTGTCATACTCCTCCTGTGCTGTTCACTCACTGCCTTTGCGCAGAAGCGTGTGACAGGTACGGTAACGGACGCCGCCGGCGAGCCGCTTATCGGTGTGAACGTAGTGGAAAAAGGAACCGCTAACGGTACTTCTACGGATCCGGACGGGCATTTTACGCTCAATGTCCCGGACAATGCGATTCTGCAGATTTCCTACATCGGGTATATCACGCAGGAAATTGCGACAGGGAATCAGACAACTTTGCAGATCACTCTTTTGGAAGACAGTCAGGCGCTGGAAGAGGTGGTGGTCATCGGTTTCGGCACCCAGAAAAAGGTAAACCTGACGGGCGCCGTAAGTGTTGCCAATGCGGAAACATTTAAAGAACGGCCTGTGATGACGGCTGCGCAGGCGCTGCAAGGCATGGTCCCGGGATTGCAGATTATTCAAAACAGCGGTAATCTGGAAGACCGCCCCAGTATCAACATCCGCGGTACGGCTACGATTGGAGAAGGCTCCAGCGGAAGTCCGCTTGTATTGATTGACGGAATGGCCGGCGATATCAATGCGATTAATCCGCAGGATATTGAGAGCATCTCCGTATTGAAGGATGCGGCCTCTTCGTCTATCTATGGCTCGCGTGCGCCTTTCGGCGTAATACTGGTGACTACCAAGAAAGGGAAATCGGGGAAACCGACGTTGAACTACAACAACAATTTTAACTGGAGCGACCCGGTACTGCTTCCAAAGTGGATGGATTCCTATACTTTTGCGCTTTACTGGAACGATGCAAGTATCAATTCGGGGGCGTCGCCCTATTTCAGCGACGAGCATTTACAGCGCATCATCGACTATCAGAAAGGCACGTTAAAATCGACCGTGCCGGAAAACGCTGCAAATCCCGGATTCTGGCTGGACGGTTACCTGCACGGCAACGACAACCAGGATTATTACGACGTGATGTATCGCAGTTGGGTGTTTTCGCAGGAACACAATGTCAGTCTGAACGGCGGGAGCGACAGGTTTACGTATTATACCTCGGCACAGTTCATGGATCGGAACGGACTGATAGAGTTCAATCAGGACAGGTACAAGCGTTATACGGGAACGGTCAAACTGAACGTACAGGCGACGGACTGGGCGCAGTTCAATGTGAGCAACCGCTTTATCAGGGAAGACTACACTCGCCCTTCCTACGTCAGGGACGATTTGTGGAACAATATCGGTAATCAGTCATGGCCTACATTGCCCCTTTACGATCCCAACGGATATTTATACGACACGCCTTCCCCTCCGCTGAAAATACGCGACGGCGGCGACGGCATTTATCAGACTGACAACGTGTATTTGCAGGCGCAATTAGTACTCGAACCGGTAAAGAACTGGAAAACCTTTGCCGAGTTTAATTACTGGATTAAAAATGCCGGTACGCACTGGAGCATCCAAAAGACCTACAACCATAACGTAAAAGGAGACCCTTTCCTTTTTAATACCAGTTCTCACGTGCACGAAGAACAGTTGAAGGATAATTATGCAAATACCAATTTGTATTCGGAATATACACACTATCTTGGGAAACATACGCTCAAAGGTATGGCCGGATTCCAGACGGAACAGTTGCAACGCTTTCAGTTTTCCGCCCAGCGGGAAGGCATCATTGTCCCCGATCTGCCGGAAATAGACCTGACTACCGGTATCGACAACAACGGAAATCCGGTTGTTCCGACGGTTACAGGTTTGCGCAACCACTGGGCTACGGCAGGATTCTTCGGCAGAATTAATTACGATTACGGGCAAAAATATCTGCTGGAAGCCAATCTTCGATATGACGGCACTTCGCGTTTCAGAAGAGAAACCCGCTGGGCATTGCTTCCTTCGGTTTCGGCCGGCTGGAACATGGCTTACGAAGACTTCTGGAAACCGTTATCGCCTTATGTGGGCAGCCTGAAATTCCGGGTTTCCTATGGTGAACTGGGCAATCAAAATACCAGTTCGTGGTATCCGACTTACCAGACAATGAC
>JAIRLL010000219.1 GCA_031259505.1 Tannerella sp. | reverse complement strand
AACTGAGACTCTAACTTCTGAATCCATAGGTTAGCAGAATGACAGAATTTTCAGAATTAACATATTTGTAAATTCTGAAAATTCTGAAATTATGTGAATACGAAGTTCTCTATTGATATATAGGGGCTGTCTCAAAAACCCCGGAAAAGCAAAAGGAAAGGGGAAAATGACATGTCACCGGTAACTGCGAAGAACGAAGCGGGAAGCAATGGCGAACTTTTACTGTTTGCTTCAACTTTGCCTGAAACTGTTATATCTTATTTATTTCGCATCCCTAAATATTTCTGTGATGTATGATCAGCGTGGAAGGCATGTCTTTCAGCGCCTCTTCACATTCCACGGCAAGGATTTTCCACGTGGCATAGCTGATCAGCATAAAGTTGTGACCGTTGAACGATTCGCTCATGACGTCCTTCTCGGGCAGGATGACGGCCTCGTCCATGCTGCCGGCAAATTCGGCAAGCGCCCTGTGTATATTTTCGCTTTCGGACGAGATGAAACTGCTTCGGTTCAGCAGGCTTATCGCTCCTTTGGTAGACATCGCCAGCGTCTTTGCATAGTCGAGCAGAATCAGATCGTCCGCTGAATTGATGATGACGATAATGTGAGTAGCCATGATAAATCTCCGGTTCACGAAAACCCCGACCGAACAGCGGCTCTGTTCGAAAAAGCACACTGTCTTGTCTTTAATCATCGAACCGGGCGCGGCGAAAAACTGCGGAGCGAGGAATCGCCGGAAGAATCCGAAAAACGAATGCCTGATATGCATGGCGTCTCTGTCATTCGAAAGGTCGCTCATCTGAAGTCCTGCGCCTACCAGCAGAAAATCATACTGTTCTTCGTTTGCTACGTTCACAATCTGCTCTTCCACACAGGCTGCCACTCCGTAGCGCGTATGTATGGGTATGTTCAGCTCTTTGGCTTCATGCAGCACGGAACTGAAGCTGATACGTTCGAAGGAGTCCGTTTGCGAGGGATTGACCTCGGGACCGACCGTCAGGTGGAACGCCGTCAGGTCCATTTTGCGCTTTCCTTCCGAAAACATCTGGTGCGCCACGTCCAGCATAACCTGTCCGCTGCCCGCCCGCCCGAAGGAAAGCAGTACCCTGAACATGTTCTTTTCCTGCATTTGCCTGCGCTGCCTGAATTTTTCCTTCGCACGGAAGCATAAATTGATAAACGAAAGCAGCGGCGTGGTCATGAACGTCGTAACCAGCGTCATGAGTACCAGCATCACGAAAATCGGCGGCGGCAGGATATGCATGTCATAGCCTATCGTGAGCACGACCAGTTCCATCAGTCCGCGCGTATTCATCAGCCCGCCCAGCAGCAGGCTGTTTTTCCAGTTTTCTTTCACCACCCGTGCGGAAATCACCGTGCTGCCGAACTTCCCGACTATCGCCACCACGATAAACAGGCCGCACAACTGCCACATTCCGGTCGTATTGAGCAGTCCGATTTCCGTTCGCAACCCCGTCGAGGCAAAGAAAAGAGGCAGAAAGAGAGCCAGCGATACGTCTTCGACCTTTTCGGTCATGATCTTGCGGAACCGCAGATTGTCCGGCATGACGATGCCTACCATAAAGGCGCCGAAGAGTGCATGAAGACCCAGTATCTCCGTCAGGTATGACGAGAGCAGCAGAAATATGAACACCTGCATAATCAGAGGCTTGCCCACTACTTCCCTGTTGTGGAACAGGTCGCCCGTCATCCGCAGCAGCGGGCGGGCGACGAAGAACATGATCGCCATGTACAGGGCGAAACACAGTATATTGTATACGGCGCCAACTATGCTGCCCATCTGCGTGATGGCCATCACAACCGCCAGAATGCACCACGCGCTGAGGTCGCCATTGGCCGCGCTCGTCAGCGAAATCGTGCCCAGATGCGTGCGCGTCAGTTTCTTTTCCTGTATGATGCGCGCCAGCACCGGAAAGGCCGTAATACTCATGGCGATACCGATGAAGAGCGCAAATGAGAGAAACGACGTCTCGCGGTCGGCATACGTGTCGTAAATAAAGTAAGCCACCAGTACGCCCAGAAAAAACGGGACAATCATGCTCGTGTGGCTGATCAGGATGCTGGCCTGCAATTTCTTTCGCACCTCGCTCAAATCCAGTTCCATTCCGATGGTATACATAAACAGTATCAGTCCGAACTGGCTGAGCATGTTGATATTTACCAGAGATTCCTGTGGAAAGAGAAACAGGGATACGTCCGGCAGGAAATATCCCAGTATGGAAGGGCCGAGAATGATGCCGGCCAGGATTTCGCCGATCACGGAAGGTTGCCTCATCCTGATGAAAAGCCATCCGACAATCCGGCCGGTTATCAGGATGACAATGATTTGCAGCAACAAAAGCCCGAAGGGTGTCCGGATATGCTCCAGCAGCATGTCGATAAAAAAATGAAATCCCTGTCCCGGACTTTCCGGTGTGCCGGCATACGGAGCGGACTGATCCGCATTCCTCATATGCTCGCCCATTTGTATGACCAGCCACATTAACGTTCCGAAAATGAGAATTATCAAAGTGTAAAAAACCAGACTGTTCTTTTTCTCCTTTTTCATAATTACGCAGATTTGCACTAACAAAGATAAGCATTTTATTTCACACGGACGCAAAAAATCCTGACATGCACAAATATACAGATACCAGAAAGATATGCCGTATGAATGCGGCATATCTTTCTGTATTCGGGCTTCCGCTCACGCGGCGAACGGAGCCGTTTCTGTCTCTGAATCTTTAATGATTCAGCGGTTTCCGGCAGGAATACCTCACAGATGCGAACACGCCTGTTTACTTCGCATCTGCAGTTCTCTACAGTTCTCTGATTTTGATACTGCGATAAGCCACTTCGTCGCCATGGTCCTGCAGGAGGATATGTCCCTGCGCCGCTTCGCCGAAAGGCCCGGCGGTATGATATGAGGGGTGGGCGAATTTGCTGCCGCTGATCAGTTCGCGGAAAGCATCCGAGCCGCGTTCGTACTCGAGGCATTTGAAGCCGTTCAGCCAGTGTTCGACATGGCCGTTCGGAAACACCTTGATGACGGCCTGATTCCACTGGCCTGCGCCGTTGGTGCGTTTGCCGGTTGCGGCAATCACGTCGTAGAGGCTTGCCAGCGTGCGGCTGCCCGGATGCGAGGTATACTGTTTGGCGTCGGGGTGCAGTTGATCGTCCAGCACCTGATATTCCAGTCCGTATGCCGAGCCTTTCTGCTGTTCGTTTTCCGTCACGAAATACTTGATACCACTGTTGGCGCCTTTCGTATATTTGAACTCGACACTCAGTTCGAAAGCCGAAAACTCGTCGTCCGTCACGATGTCGCCGCCGTGTGTCGATTCGCTTCCGTCGGTCTTGAGGACGGTAAGCTGTCCGTTTTCCACCTTCCAGCCGTGGTCAGGGAAAGCGTCTTTATGTGCGCCGCGCCAGCCTGTCGTGGTCACCCCGTCGAACAGCAGCCGCCAGCCGTCGGCCTTTTCCTGTTCGGAGAGCGTGTTCGGGATGCGGTTTACTTCGGGCGCCAGTTCGCCCTGCATGAGGTTTGCCTCGAGGTTGGAGGTCAGGATGCGGATGCTCTTCCACTTGATTTCTTTGTCCGCCCCGGCGGCGTTGTTGCCGATGGAATGAACTTGAAAGGCAATGAATCCGGCGGGCGTTTCGTCGTCGAGCAGGTTGGCCGTATTCACGCCGTTCAGCCAGATGCGGATGCTGTTGCCGATGGCTTCGATGCGGTAGCGGTTCCAGTCCGTCTTTTTGTAGGCGGCCTGACCGGCCTTGTTGTCGGCGAGTGTCACGAGCCAGCCGCGGCGGGCTTCGTCGTAGATGCCTCCGCTCCACGCCCGCTCCGACGGGTCGATTTCGCACTGGTAGCCGTGCACCCGTCCGTTGTTGTAGTCGGGGGCGCTCAGGCTGCGGAACTGCACGCCCGAATTTAGCGACGGGTCGCACAGCACATCAAATTCGAGAATAAAATCGCCGTAATCCGCTTCGGTCGCCATGAAGCTGTTGGGCTGTCCCGGTGCGGTTTTTCCCACCATCATGCCGTCTTCGACGCGAAACGGCGCCTGTCCGTTCAACTGCCTGAAGCCGCTGAAATCTTTACCGTTGAATAACTGCACCCAGCCATCCTGGCCGGTGCATGAAACGCATAGCAGCGTAATCGAAAATGCTGCCCATTTAGTTAATGTTCTCATGTCTGTGAATTTTTAAAATTGTTGTTATTGATTTGAGTTTTGAGTTTTAAGCATTTATTGTACTACGGCGATTTTCGTTACGACGCTTTCTCCTGCGCCGGCCGTGGAGGCCAGCACCAGATAGATGCCCGTCGCCACACGATTTCCGCTACGGTTGCGGCCGTTCCACGAAAACTGTCCTCCGGCCGATCTGCCCTGGCAGATCAGGTTGCCGTTGAGGTCGGTAATCTTCACGTTCGAATCGTTCATCAGCCCGGTGACAATGACCTGCCCGTCATATTCCGGGCGAACGGGATTGGGATAAGCGTAAACATCCGAATAGCTTTTGCTTGCTTCCGTAGCTTCTCCCCGGTACGAAATCAGCCCCTTGTCGGTGCCGATAAAGACTTCGCCCGTCTGCCGGTCGATGGCTATGCTGCGGATGCTGTTTGAATACAGCGGCGAATTGTCGACCGTAAACTGATGAATCGTTTCCATGCCGTCGGGGCTGACCAGGAAGATGCCCGAACTTGCCGTGCCGATCCATTTGCGGTTGCCGCCGTCCACGGCGATGGCGCTGACCTGTTCGCCGCTCAGGAAATAGTAGTTTTCGCCGTTCATGTCGGTGCGCACAATGCGGTTGCAGTAGAAGTTGTCCGGGTTTTCGATGGCACGATTGGGCGAAGGGCAGTATATCGGCCCTATGTCGGTACCTATCCATACTTCGCCATTCAGGTCTTCGGTCATGCAGTAGTATCCGCCCGATTCGATGGCCGTGCCTGTGCCGCTTTTGAAGGAAGTGAAGTAGTGAAACACGTCGTCCGAGTTGTCATACGGCGTCTCCCGGTCGTCAAAGACCAGAATGCCGGTCGAGGCGCTGCTGTGCGGCACGTTAACCCACTTGTAACCTTTGGAAGTAATCATGATCTGGTCGACGAAATAGGCGTTGGCGATGCCCGGATAGTAGAGCGACGCCCATGTCCCGTCGGGTTTGCGGACTACGATGCCGTTGTTCACCTGACTGTTCGTCATCCACAGGTTTTTGTCTTTGTCGAAGCAAAGCCCCTGCACCCGGATATAGTAGTTGTTGCCGGGCACGATGGTTTGCAGGGCGCTGTTGGTGTGATTATACAGTTGCGCAAATTCGCTGTTGCGGAACTCCAGCACGCCTTCGCCGCACGTGGCGACGAAGAAGTGCGTTTCATCGTCGGGGTCTATCGCGACGGCCGTGTAGTCCAGACATCCGTATCCGACAGCCCGGTTGACTGCGGTTTCGTCGAAATTGAACCATTTTCCGTCTTTGCAGGTCGCCAGTGTACCCGGATTGCGGTAACGGTCTGTTTTGGAACGTCCGCCGCCGGCAACCCACAGTTTCCCGTTTCGAAATGAGAGGAACTGCGACAGGTTGCGCTTCGGCCCTTCGGTATTCAGTCCCGAAACGAACGGTTCGAACTGGCCGTCCGCCGTGCGCCTGACACCTGTCAGCCCGCCAACGCCTGCCGCAATCCAGTAGTTTCCGTCGTCTTTCAGGCACGAGATGTCGTTCACCGTGCCGAGATTTGCCGATTCGTACCGCGCGGGCGATTCGTAGATGTATATCGTGGATGCCGTATGCAGAATCAGGCGGCCGGCCTGCAGTTTCATACTGCGAAGTCCGGTATGTTTCACCAGTGTCTTTATCTCTCCGTTCGCATCCATGAAGAACACGCCTGTATTGTCTGCCAGAAAGCAGACCATGTCCTGAAACACGCACAGGCGACGGATATTTTCTGCCTTGAAACCGTCAGACGGCAGGGATACGGCGTGCCAGTTGTGACTGTCCAGCAGGTTGTCGCCAACGGACGCGCCAAGCATGCCGCCGGCCGTGGCGGCATAGATCGTCCCGCCGCGCAGGCAGACGGCATACGTATTCACATTCAGCCTGTACGTCTCGGCAATTTCTTTTTTGCCCATTCCGATTACCACGACCCCGAAGGCGGTGGAGAGGTATGCATTCCCGCCTTCGAAATTGATGCCGTTCACGGTTTTGTCCTGAATACCGGTTGCGTCTTTCAGGAAAGGCAGGTTGTACAGTCCGTCTTCGCTCATCAGGTCGATGTTGCCGTTGCTGTACACGATGAGCAGGGTTTTCGAATCGGGATGATAGTCTATCATGCTGATTTCGGTATCGCTCAGTCCGTTTTTTCTGGTGTGAACCGTCACGCTGCCGTCGTCTTTGCCGTAGCTGTAGAGCGTGCCGTCGGCCACGGCGTAGACGCGGGCGGATGCTTCGGCGACGCTTTTCGTATCGTATACGGCCAGGTGCGTCGTCCATTCTCCGACGCGCTGCGCGGCAACCGGCTGCGTGAGCAGCAGGAGTGCGATGGCGGTGATCTGATATTGCTTCATCGTGTGTGCTGATTTTTTTTTTGATATAAAAATCCGGCCAGTTTCGCGATGGCCTGTGCGCGGTGGCTGATGGCGTTTTTCGCCGTGTCGCCGAGTTCGGCAAAAGTCTGCGTGCAGTGTTCGGGCACGAATACGGGGTCGTAGCCGAATCCTCCACCTCCCCGCGGGGTATCGACGATGTGGCCGTTCACGACGCCGTCGAACAGATATTCCCGCCCATTCAGTATGAGCGCAATCACTGTTCTGAAACGGGCGCTCCGGTCGGATTGCCCCGACAGTTCGTCGAGCAGCCGGCGCATGTTCGCCTGGCTGTCGCACGCATCGCCGGCATAACGCGCCGAACGTACGCCGGGACGCCCGCCCAGCGCCGTAACTTCCAGACCCGTGTCGTCGGCAAAGCAGTCGCATCCGAACGTCTGTCCGATGAGGCGAGCCTTCTGCAGGGCGTTGCCTTCCAGTGTGTCGGACGTCTCCGGTATGTCTTCGTAAAAATGCAGGTCGGCCAGCCCGACGATTTCTGTCCCGACGGGCATGATGGCACGTACTTCTTTTAGCTTATGTGCGTTGTGCGTTGCAAATACAATTCTGTTCATGACGGTATAACGGAGATTTTCCGGTAAAATTGTGAAGCGCCGGAAAATCGAACCGGAATCAGTTCGACCTGTCACATGGCAACGTCCGGACGGGGCAATTTGAATCGAAAACCGGCGCAGTCACAGCATGGCGCCCGTGTATGACAGAAAAAACGTATCTTTGCATCATTAATAAAGGCAATAAAACCGTATGATACTGATAGCAGACAGCGGATCGACGAAAACGTGCTGGCGCCTTGTCCGGAACGGAACGGAGATAAACAATACGCAGACGGCAGGGCTGAATCCTTATTTTCAGCCGGAAGAAGATATTGCCCTCTGCATAGCCGGCGAGGCGGTTCCCCGGCTGCATGTCGATGCGAGCGCCATTCGCACGGTCTATTTCTACGGCGCGGGCTGCGTCTACGACAAGGTGGAAGTGATGCGGCGGGCTATTGCACACTCCCTGCCGGCGGCGGCGATAGAGGTAAATACCGACCTGCTGGGGGCGGCACGCGCGCTTTGCGGCAGGGAAGCCGGCATCGCCTGCATTCTGGGGACCGGCTCCAATTCGTGTTTCTACGACGGGCGGCAAATCGTCCGTAACGTCTCTCCGCTGGGATTCATTCTGGGCGACGAGGGTAGCGGCGCCGATCTGGGAAAACATTTAATCGGCAACCTGATGAAAGACATGATGCCGTCCGGATTGAAAGAAAAGTTCCTCGAACAGTATGGCCTGACGCTGCCCGAAATCATCGACCGCGTATACTGTCAGCCGTATCCCAACCGTTTTCTGGCGAGCTTCTCCCCGTTTCTGCTGCAAAACGCGGGCGAGCCGTCTGTCCGCAAACTGGCGCTGGACTGTTTCAAGTCGTTTTTCGTGCGCAATGTGTCGAAGTACGATTTTAGCCTCCACAAAGTGAATTTTGCGGGTACCATTGCCTTTCATTTCAGGGATATTCTGGAAGAAGCCGCCTCCAGAGCAGGTTTTTGCATCGGTCTCGTCGTCGCCTCGCCTGCAGACCGGCTGATCGCCTATCATTCTTACTCGCAACAGACATGCCGTTCAGAAAAATAACCGGCCGGGAAGACTGATGGCGAAAAGAGGCGCACGGTCTGCCGCCGAAATGCCTGCCGCAGCTTCGGGCAGCGACCGTGCCGGCGAGCTACCGGATAACGATTTTCCGCACCGTTCCCCCGATACGCACAATGTAATATCCTTTGGGAAGAGTAATCACATATTCGTCCGACGGTTTCCGGATTTGAACCGACTGCACCTTGACGCCTATCACGTTGTATATCTCCATGACGCTTCCCTGCGGTGCGTTCGCGACCGCAATGCGGTTGTCCGTCACGGTTATTTTCACCTGATTTTCAGGCACAGAATACCTGTCCGCCATCCGCTGGGGTACGCCATACGCCACAGCCGGAAACAACAGTATCCACAGCCATGCGGCAAAGAATCTGCCGGTTCGTTTTTTCTTTTCTTTTTTCGCTGTCATCAGTAATGCCCGTAAAAATTACCGTAAAAGTACGAAAAGTTTTCCATATTCAAAAACGACATGTCCGGATTGCTTCATTACGAGACACGAAGCAATCCAGCCTCTCCAGCCGCTAACAATTAACCGCTAAATCCCCCGTGTTTTCCGTACCTCCGTGTATGACATGTTATTTATTTCGCGTGTCTGAATCTTTGTATCGCCAAATCGTCGAAAAATCACTTTTATCACGTATATTTGCATTCCAATTAAGAATATATGAATGAAATTGAAAGTAAGATAACAGCGCTTCGGGCGGAGTTGGAACAGTATAATTATGAATATTACGTGCTTTCGGCGCCGACTGTATCCGACCGTCTGTTCGACGCGAAGATGAAGGAACTGCAACTGCTGGAAGCACGCTATCCGGAGTATGGCGATCCGTTCTCGCCTGCGCAAAGGGTGGGCAGCGACCTGACCAAATCTTTCACATCGGTAGAACACCGCTATCCGATGCTTTCGCTGGGAAATACATACTCGGAAAGCGAGGTGAAGGAATTTTACGAACGCACGGCGCGAACGCTCAACGAGCCGTTCGAACTGGTGTCCGAACTGAAGTACGACGGCGTCTCCATCTCGCTGATATATGAAAACGGCCGTTTGACGCAGGCCATTACGCGGGGCGACGGTACGCGGGGCGACGATGTGACGGCCAACGTCCGCACGATTCGTTCCATCCCGCTCAAACTGCGCGGGGCGAACTATCCCGCACTGTTCGAGATTCGCGGCGAGATTCTGCTGCCGTGGGCTGAATTCGAACGGCTGAACAAAGAGCGCGAGATGCAGGAAGAACCTCTGTTCGCCAACCCGCGCAATGCCGCCTCGGGCACGCTCAAGCAACTGAATCCGGCCATTGCCGCCTCGCGCAGGCTGGATGCCTGTCTGTACAGTATGCTGGGCGAATCGCTGCCTTCCGACGAACACTGCGCCAACCTCGAAGCCGCCCGCACATGGGGATTCAAGATTCCCGACGTCATCCGCAAATGTCATTCGCTGCAGGACGTATTCGACTACATCGCCCACTGGAACGGAGCGCGCAAAAACCTGCCGGTGGCCACCGATGGCATCGTGCTGAAGGTTAATTCCCTGCGCCAGCAGCGCTTTCTCGGATCCACGGCAAAAAGTCCGCGCTGGGCTATTGCATACAAATTTCAGGCCGAGCAGGCCGTCACGCGGCTGAACAGCGTATCCTATCAGGTAGGACGCACGGGCGTGGTGACGCCGGTGGCCAACCTCGAACCCGTGCTGCTGTCCGGCACGACGGTCAGACGCGCCACGCTGCACAACGCCGACATCATCGCCGGACTGGATTTGCATCTGGGAGACTGCGTTTTCGTTGAAAAAGGCGGTGAAATCATCCCGAAAATCACTGGCGTAGACGTGGAGGCACGTACCGTCCCGATGGGCGAAAAAACAGTATTCATCAGTAAGTGCCCCGAATGCGGCACGCCGCTGGTACGTCCCGAGGACGAAGCGGCCTACTACTGTCCCAACGAATGGGGATGCGCCCCCCAGATAAAAGGAAAAATCGAGCATTTCGTGACCCGCCGTGCAATGGACATCAATATCGGTCGCGAATCAATAGATACTTTGTACCGGGAAGGCTACGTGCGCAATGTAGCCGATCTGTACGCACTGAAGAAAGTCGATCTGTTCAGTATGGAACGCTGGGCGGAAAAGAGCGCCCAAAACCTGATAGACAGCATCGCAGCCTCGAAGCAAACGCCCTTCGAACGTGTCCTGTACGGTCTGGGCATCCGCTACGCGGGCGAGACCGTCGCCAAAAAGCTGGCATACGCCTACACCTCGATGGAACGGCTCGAACAGGCCGACATGGAATCGCTGCTGGCTGTCGACGAAATAGGCGAACGCATCGCCAGGAGCGTCGTGAGCTATTTTGCAGACATGCGCAACCGCGCACTGGTTGACCGCCTGAAAGCATACGGACTGCAAATGAGCCTGAAGGAAGACGTGCTGTCCGAACGTTCCGACAAGTTGAAGGGGGCGACATTCGTCATCAGCGGAACGTTCGCACGACATTCGCGCGACGAATACAAGGCGATGATCGAACGCTACGGCGGGAAAAACACAAGCGCCGTATCGGGCAATACCGACTACATCCTTGCCGGCGAAAACATGGGGCCGGCCAAACTGGGAAAAGCGCAAAAACTGGGCGTCAAGCTTCTTAATGAAGAAGAATTTCTAAAATGGATTGAATCATGATTCTTACCGGACGATTTATCAATAAAAAGATACGCACACTGTCGAATGCAGCCGCCCGGCGAGCGCACTGCTACCGTTCGCTCTATGACGTGAAGTATGTGCTCCTTTTGTGCGAAGCCAAAGACTGGAAAATGGTGGCGCCCTGCATCAACCGGCTGAAAGAACTGGGCAAAACGGTACACGTGTGCGTCTACATACAGAAACATGACGAAACGCCGATATGGGACTACGCCTACCTGCTGGTAGAATCCGACAGCGACGTAGACCTGTGGGGATTTCCCAAAAAAAATATCCGCAATCAGTTGAACAGCCTTTCGGTCGACTTGCTGCTTGATTTTACAAACCGCGAACTGGCGGTGATGCGCTATCTTGTGCTGCAACATCCGGCCGCGTTCAAGGTTGGCGCCAAATACGGGACGGATGAAAGCACGTATGATCTGTCCATTGTCATGAAAGACGGTTTGCGCGACATACCGTTTTTATTCGAACAGGTACTAAATTATTTGCAGACCATTCGTTCCAGGTGAGAGATTTTGCCTACTTTTGTTCCTCAAATAACAGAAATGAATTTTTCCAATGAAACACATTGATCTGAAAGGAATGGGCGTTGCCCTGGTAACACCGTTTAATGAAGATGAGAGCGTAGATTACGACGCATTGATGCGTCTGGTAGACTATCAGATACAGAGCGGCGTCGACTATCTGGTCGTGCTGGGCACGACGGCCGAGACGCCGACGCTGACAGACGGCGAGAAGGAGGAGATAGTCCGTCGCGTGGTGGAGAAAGTTTGCCGCCGCATGCCCGTCGTGATGGGGGTAGGTGGAAACTGCACTCGCGCATTAGTCGACAAACTGAAATATGGCGACTTCAGAGGCATCGACGCCATTCTCTCGGTCACGCCCTACTACAAC
>JAIRLL010000120.1 GCA_031259505.1 Tannerella sp. | reverse complement strand
CACAGGCATTATTTTTTTTCAGCCTATATCTCCTGACACCGGGAAGATTTTTATTACTCCTCTTCCCGGAAACTTATGGAGAAACCCTATTCTTTCGCCCCGCAAACACCTCTTGTCGAGCCTCTTGTCGGATTCGAACCAACGACCCCGAGATTACAAATCACGTGCTCTGGCCAACTGAGCTAAAGAGGCTTTTCAAGCGAAACGCTCTGTCTTCGGGCGAAACGGCTGCAAATTTAGGCATTATTTATTATCTGCCAAAATTTATTTGCTGTTTTTTTTATTTTGTCCTGATTTTTTCTTTTACTTTAAGAAGTTGTTTCTCCAATGCGACTACGGCATTGTCGACAGCTTCTTCAAAAGTATTGCTTGTCTTTTCGGCAAAACAATCATTGTTTTTTATCATCAGCCTGATACTTGCCTGTTTATTTTGAGCGGTTTCAGGTTTGATGACTCGCAGGTTGACTTCGGCAGCGAGAATGCCGTCATAATACTGGTCTAATTTAGACACTTTTTTCCGGATGAACGCTTCGAGGCGTTCCGTTGCATCAAAATGAATTGCATTAATTCTGATTTCCATAAGTCCTCCTTTACTTTTTTGCTCTTGGATGAGCGTGATACATTTTTTTCAATTCTTCAAAAGTGATGTGCGTATATACCGACGTCGATGCCAGGCTGCTGTGTCCCAACAATTCCTTGACGGCATTCAGTTCTGCGCCGTCGTTCAGCATACTTGTTGCGAACGTATGGCGCAGGACGTGCGGGCTGCGTTTCGTTGCCGGTATGGCGCGCAATCGTTTTTTTACTATATAATAAACCATGGCCGGCGATAGCGGCTCGCCGTTTTGGCGGACAAAAAGCCGGCCGCTGTCGTTTGTCACCGTTTTTTGTTTTGCGTCGATGTAAGTCTTCAGCATTTCCTGCAGGCGTTTTGCAAAGGGAATCAGCCGCTGCTTGTTTCGCTTCCCCGTCACTTTCAACTGCATGACGCTGATGTCTACGTCATTATCCTTGATGCCGGCAAGTTCGGCGCGGCGGATGCCTGTTTCGTAGAGCAATTCGAGCAACAGCCTGTCACGTATTCCTTCAAAATCATCTTCGAAATCGTCGCTGTCCAGCAACTGCGATATGTCTCTGTCGCGCAAAAACGAGGGCAGTACGGGTTTCTTCCTGGGGCCGGATACCAGTTGCAATGGGTTTTTGCTGACGACATTTTGCTTGAGCAGGTATCTGAAATAAGATTTCAGGGCGCTGAGCTTGCGGTTTGCCGACGACGCTGTGTTTTTGCTGTCCAGCAACGACATGAGCCAGTTCCGAATCTGGTCGGAATCTATCAGGTGAGGATCGAACGTTTTGTTTTCCGTATATACATTAATATATAGGGCAAACTGGCGCAAATCCCGACCGTATGCTTCGACCGTATGAGTGGAATAGCCTCTCTCATAGCGAAGATAATCCAGAAATGAATCTATATGCATATCCGTCACATCATTTTGATGCAACGAATGTAGGAATAAAAAATCATTCCGACAAATAAAAAAACAAAATTATTCGGAATTTAATTCATTCTTCGGCGCGTTGGAGTTGCTGAACGTATACGGCACGGATACGCTCTTTCCTTTTTTCGACTGAAGGTTTCACAAAAGCCTGACGGCTGCGCAACTCCTTTACGACACCCGTCTTCTCGAACTTCCGTTTAAACTTCTTCAGCGCTTTTTCTATGCTTTCGCCTTCTTTCAATGGAACAATAATCATAAATTTCAGTTATATATTCTTTAATCTTTAATTTGTCTTTCCTGTCTTTCAAAAAATCGGGTGCAAAATTACGGACTATTCTGTTACCGGCAAAATTTTTTTTACACTATTTTTTTGTTTGCCGCGTTTTTTTTCTGCCGGAACCGTTTTTTTTGCGCCGACGCCACTCGTATATTGCCTGAATTGTGTACTTTTGCAGCAAAAAGAAACACGATGGATCTAAACGAACAGGAACAACTGTTGAAATTCATAGACAGCCCTGCCGACCTGCGGAAATTGCCTGTTGGAGAACTGGAACAGGTTTGCCTGGAATTGCGCCGGTATATTATCGACGTGCTGTCCGAGAATCCGGGGCATCTGGGGGCCAGTCTTGGCACGGTTGAGTTGACCGTCGCGCTTCACTACGTCTTCCGGACGCCTTACGACCGTATTGTGTGGGATGTGGGGCATCAGGCGTACGGGCACAAGATACTGACCGGCCGCCGCAACGTCTTCCATACGCTCAGGCAGTTCAACGGCATCAGCGGTTTTCCCAATCCCGACGAAAGTGAATATGACGCCTTTATAGCAGGGCATGCATCCAATTCCATCTCCGCCGCGCTGGGGATGTCCATCGCGTCTGAGATAAAGCGCGAGGCGGAACGCCATGTCGTGGCCGTCATTGGCGACGGCGCCATGACCGGCGGACTTGCATACGAAGGGTTGAACAACGCGTCCTCCAATCCTAACAATCTGCTGATTATACTCAACGACAACGATATGGCCATCGACCAGAGCGTCGGCGGGCTGAGTAAATATCTGGTCAACATCACAACCAGTCACACATACAACAAAATTCGTTTCAACGTGTATCAGAAGTTGCTAAAAATGAATTTGATTTCTGAAAGCCGCAGAGAAAACATTCTTCGTTTCAACAACAGCCTGAAAGCTTTGATCAACCGCAATCACAACCTGTTTGAGGGATTCAGCATCCGGTATTTTGGCCCTGTGGACGGACACAACGTCACCGACCTTGTCCGCAAGCTGAATGATATCAAGCATATGAAAGGCCCCAAACTGCTGCATATCAAGACGACGAAAGGGAAGGGGTTCATGCCGGCGGAAGTATCGGCTGTAGAATGGCATGCTCCGGGCAGATTCAACAAGGAGACGGGTCAGCGCGTTCTTCCCCAGAACCTGAACGAACCGCAGAATTATCAGGACGTTTTCGGTCATACGCTGGTCGAGTTGGCAGAAAAGGACAGTCGCGTGATAGGGATCACGCCGGCCATGCCAACAGGCTGTTCCATGAATTTCCTGATGAAAGCGTTTCCCGACCGCGCTTTCGATGTGGGAATCGCCGAGGGTCATGCCGTCACGTTTGCCGCAGGGTTGGCAAAAGAGGGGCTGATACCTTTTTGCAACGTGTATTCGTCGTTTATGCAGCGTGCTTACGACCAGATTATTCACGACATAGCCATACAGAGGCTTCACGTCATTCTTTGTCTCGATCGCGCAGGGCTGGTCGGCGAAGACGGCGTCACGCATCACGGCGTGTTCGACATGGCCTACTTGCGTCCGATTCCCGGGCTGACCATTGCTTCGCCGCTGAATGAACTGGATTTGCGCAATCTGATGTATACGGGATACGTCCATGCCGCGCCTTTCGTCGTCCGTTATCCGCGTGGCAAGGGCGAACTGAAAGACTGGCAGAACAGGCTGGAAATCCTGCCTCCCGGAAAAGGGAAAAAACTGAGCGACGGCAACCACCTCGCGCTGCTCTCGATAGGGCCTATCGGTAACGAGGCCATACGGGCTGTCGAAATAGTTGAAAAAGAAGGCTATTCAGTGGCACACTACGATATGATCTATCTCAAGCCCATCGACAGTGCGATTCTTCACGAGGTCGGGAAACGATTCAGGCGCATCCTGACCGTCGAGAATGGAGTGATTGCCGGTGGACTGGGGAGCGCCGTGATTGAGTTTATGGCCGAAAATGGCTACACTCCGCAAGTGAGACGCATCGGCATAAAAGACGAATTCGTCGGACACGGGAGTATCTCCGAACTCTTCAAACGCTACGGCATGGACGCGGCAGGCATTGCCGGGATTATCAGAGAATTTTTGTCGTCCGCACGCAGTAAGGACGCGCCGGCAGACAAAAAAAGTCATACCGAAGTTTCATTTATCAATATTCTGTCATGAAAGTAGTGATTGCCGGAGCGGGAGAAGTCGGGACGCACCTGGCAAAAATGCTGTCCCGCGAACAACACGACATCGTCATCATGGACGAAGACGATGAGAAATTGACCTTTGTCAATTCGGGTTTCGACATCTTGCCGATAGTCGGAAATCCTACTTCGCTGAAAGACCTCGAAAACGCCCACGTGAAAACGGCCGACTTGTTCGTCAGCGTCACACCCGAAGAGACAACGAACATCACTGCCTGCATGCTGGCCGCCACGCTTGGCGCGCAAAAGACTTTTGCCCGCATCAATAACTACGAATATCTGATTCCCAAAAACAAAGAACTGTTCGAAAAGATAGGCGTCAGTTCCATGATTTATCCCGAGATGCTGGCGGCAAAGGAAATTGTTGTTTCCGTCAAGCGCCCGTGGACGCGACAGTACTGGGAACTGTTCGGCGGTGGCCTGATTCTGATTGGCGTCAAAATTCGCGAAAATGCGCCCGTTGTCGGCAAACCACTGTATGAATTACTTGCAAATAACAAAAAGATGTACCACATCGTGGCTATCAAACGCGACAGCGAGATGATTATCCCGCGCGGACAGGATTTTATTCAGACGGACGACCTGGTCTTTATCAGTACCATGAGCCAGTACGAAGAAGAGGTGCGCATATTTACCGGCAAGCATGGCCCCGAAATCAAAAACATCGTGATCATGGGCGGCAGCCGTATCGCTTATCGCGCGTGCCAGTATCTGCCGAATCACATTCAAATAAAAATCATCGAATCCAACCGCGAAAAAAGTGTGCATCTGTCCGAAACGCTTCCAAACAATGTGCTAATTATCAATGGTGACGCGCGCGACACGGATTTGCTGCTGCAGGAAGGAATCCAGAATACGCAGGCGTTTCTCGCACTAACCGACGATTCGAGCAACAACATCCTGGCATGCATGGCTGCCAAGCGTTTCGGTGTATACAAAACTATCGCGCAGGTGGAGAACATCGACTACATCCCGCTGGCAACCAAAATGGACATCGGCTCGGTGATCAACAAGAAACTGATTGCCGCCAGCCACATCTACCAGTTCCTGCTTGATGCGGACGTGACGAACATCAAGTGTCTTGCCATTGCAAACGCCAATGTCGCCGAACTGATAGCCCACCCATATTCCTACATTACCCGCAAACAAGTGAAAGATCTGAATCTTCCGAGAGACATGACTTTGGGCGGACTGATTCGCGAAGGCGAACCCATGATGGTCGATGGCTATACGCAGATCTGTGCCAACGACCGCGTGATGGTTTTCTGTCGGGATTCGGCCATGAGCAAACTGAAAAAATACTTCAATTGAACCGTTCGTCATGTTTCCTTTGAATATACGATTTGTTTTCAAGGTGCTGGGAATGATGCACATGCTTGAAAGTTTCTTCGTCCTTTGCGCCACCGGGGTAGCGTTTCATTACCGAGGGCCGGACTGCTGTCCGCTGCTTGTTTCATTCGGAATCATGCTGGGTGCAGGATTGATTTTCCGGTTGATAGGGCGAAACAGCCGTCAGATGTATACAGGCAGGCGCGAGGCCGGTCTGGCCGTCACGCTGACATGGATTCTGCTTTCGTTTTTCGGCATGTTGCCTTTTCTTTTCGGAGGATATCTCGACAGTGTGACGGATGCTTTTTACGAAGTGATGTCCGGTTTCACTACGACCGGTTCGACTACCTTTGCCGACGTCGAAGTCTTGCCGCACGGCATCCTGTTCTGGCGCAGCCTGACGCAATGGCAGGGAGGCGTGGGGATGATCGTGTTCACAGTCGCTTTGCTTCCTCTTGTCGGCGGGGGAGCGACCCAACTTTTCGATGCCGAGACATCCGCCATCAAGCACGAACATTTCCTGCCGCGCGTCACCCAGACAGCCAAGCGTTTTTTCGGCATTTATCTGCTGATTACCTGTATACTTACACTTCTTTTGTGGGCAGGGCCTATGGATTTTTTCGATGCCGTCAACCATGCCATGACCACCGTTTCGTCGGGTGGGAGTTCTACGAAAAACGCCAGCATTGCCCACTGGGATTCACCATATATATATTATGTTACGACTGTTTTCATGTTCATTGCCGCCCTTGATTTTACGCTGATTTATTTTCTGTTCAAAGGGAAACGCAAAAAAATAACCAGACACGAGGAAACGCATTGTCTGGCGATATTTATCATCGTAGCGACGCTTCTCATGACGGCGATACTGTTTTTCAGGAATCATGACGCCGATTTGGAATTGCTGTTCCGGAAAGTGCTGTTTCAGATTACATCGATCATCACCACGACAGGATACGTCGTGTCCGACTATTCCGTATGGGGGACGTTTTTCACCTTGATAGCCTTGATACTGATGACGGTATGCGGCTGTGCCGGCTCTACCTCCGGCGGAATGAAAATGGGTCGTTTTGTTATCCTTGTTAAAAATGCGCGGAACGAATTCAGGAAACAGACCCACCCGAATGCCATCATCCCTGTCCGCATGAACGGGCACGTGATTCCTGCAGATACGGTACAGCGCGTGCAAACGTTTGTATTCGTGTATGTGATATCGGTTATCGTCGGATGCGCCATATTGTTGATTGACGGGCTGCCGTTCAAAGAAGCCACAGGAATGGCCGCTTCTGCCATCGGAAACGTTGGGCCTGCGCTGGGCAAATATACCGGCGGCGTCTTCGCCGACCTGTCTGCCGTGGGCAAGTGGACGCTTTCGTTCCTGATGCTGATCGGACGACTCGAAATATTTACGGTTCTCATGCTCTTTCTGCCGGGATTCTGGAAGAGGTGAGACGGAATGGATTCGAAGATCCGAAAATTCAAAGACTCACGGAATGCATCCTTTGCTGGCAGAAAGCGATGCATTCATGTGATACTGCGCGCGGTGTAATTTTGCGATATTATTCCGGATTGCTTCGTACCTCGCAGTCGCAATGACGGGGATGCCGTTGTTGTCGACAATGGCATTCGTTGTCGCTGCGAATGCGAGATACGGAACAGGAAGCAAGCCTTCTTTCTTTTTGAAAAAATTTTTATGAAAATCCACGAAATCTTCTCTTACTTCGCGTGCCGTTTCAAATTTTTATTTCTACCTTTGGCGTCATAAATCTTTAAATATGGCGATAGATATAACAGACATGTTTAATAACAGACTGTTTTCAAGAAAAAAACAGACCAACTCCCGAATATCCGGTAAAATTTCATTATTCGATAAGGAAGAGGATGATTATTTAAAATCTGCGGCGCGTTCTCCGCGGCTGCGGATTTCATTCCGGAGCTTCCGGCGCGTTTTCCGCAATTGCGGATTTCGTCCCGGAGCTTCCGGTGCATTTTCCGCGACTGCGGATTTCATGCCGGAGTTTCCGTCGCATTTTCCGCAATTGCGGATTTCATCCCGAAGCTTCCGGCGCGTTTTCCGCGGCTGCGGATTTCGCGCCGGAGCTTTCAGCGCATTTTCCGCAATTGCGGATTTCGTCCCGGAGCTTTCAGCGCATTTTCCGCAGCTGCGGATTTTGTCCCGGAACTTCCGGCGCGTTTTCCGCGGCTGCGGATTTCATGCCGGAGCTTTCGGCGCATTTTCCGCAATTGCGGATTTCATCCCGGAGCTTCCGGCGCATTTTCCGCGGCTGCGGATTGCTTGCCGGCATAAGTGCAACAGTTCAACATAATTATTAAATAAACGCTGATATGAAAATCTTGAAAATTCATCTTGAGTATTTGCGCAGTGAAGCGCATTACCAGTTTTTGCTTCTTCTGCTGAAGCTTTTTGAAAGTTATCCCGCCGTAGCTGCCATCGTGTCCGTACTGCTGAACAGTATTCGCGAACTGGTCAATATCGAGGGACAATTAGTCGACGCCGTTCGGAGCAGCATATACACCGAACAGATTGCCGAAGCCGACCGTCGCGTCGACCGCGACCTGGCGGGTATCAATGCCGCCATCGAATCGGCGCTGCGCCATTTCGATCCCGCGATAGTGACAGCCGCGCGACGGCTGGAGATACGGTTCAAATCCTTCCGCGGCGAAATCGAAAAGAAGGCCTACGGGGAAGAATCGGCCGCAGTGAAGATTTTGCTGACCGACCTCAACGGCGTATATGCGCCGCAGGTGGCTACGCTCAGCCTCGTGCCGTGGGTGGCGGAACTGGAGGCAGCACAGGCTGAATTTGAACGCCTTTTTATCCTGCGCAACGAAGAACTGGCCGCACGTCCGCAGCAGAAACTGCGCGACGTACGCCGGCAGATCGACATCCTCTACCGGCGCGCCGTCGAACATATCGACGCCTATAGCGCGCTCAATGGCGACGCCCTCACCGCACAGTTCGTGAGCGAACTCAACAGCGAAGTGACTTATTTCAACGAGCACGCCCACCGTCACGCCAAAACGGACATCGACAGCGCCGTTGTCGCCTCCATCCCCGACCAGCCCTGGAAAGACAGGCCGGTCGTTTTGCTGCCCGACGTGACTTACGAAGGCAAAGAACTTGTTTTCACCAAAGACTACGAACTGTCGTACCGCGACAACAACCGTCCGGGCACCGCCTCGCTCACCATTCACGGCAAGGGACGGTTCAGGGGCACGAAGACCGTCAGTTTTAACATCATTGCAGAGGGTGTAAAGGACATATGAGAAGCGTGCAGATGATACGGATTTCTGTTTTCTATTGATATGTATGCCCTGCGGGCAAAACCCGCCATCTGCGCCTGACAAAACGGCGTGCGCAGTATGGGAATTGATTTTATGCTTCCGTATAAGGACAGAAGCGGCAATAACGGTGCGACATTCGGAACGGCGCAGGGCGTGCGCGCCGGACGGATCATGTATCGGGAAGTTTTTTGCCGTTGACGGTTACATTCTTCAGGATGAGGTTGCGTATGACGCCGTGCGGAATATCCGTCGCGCGGTCGGCGCGGATATGCAGATTTTCGAGCGTGAAACCGGAAAGGACGTAGCGGTCGGACTTTTCGATGTGCAGGAAGTCGCGGCAGTTCAGCGCGATGTTGCGCAGGGTGACGTGCGACGCAGGCGACGCCGGTAGCGGAGCGTGGCCTTTCAGGTCGAAAAACTGCGTCCAGGGCGAGATGTCGAGCAGCACGCCGGCGCTTCCCGCGATGTCTTCGATCAGGATATGTTCGTAGCGCTGAGGGGTGTCGGGTCGCATTTTCAGGCGGCATATCCGCTGCGCCTGTTCGACGGTGCAGCCGCGGATGACGACGTTGCTGCTGTGAATCGACTCGCTGCCGCACGTCAGGACGCTGTGGCAGAATCCGAAGCGGCAGTCTTCGATAAGGATGTTGCGGTTGCCGCCGTTGTTTTCGTCGCGGTCGGCCTCCGGCCCCTTGCCGCCCTTGAGCGCTATGGCGTCGTCGTTGACGGATATGTAGCAGCGGCTGACGAGCACGTCGCTGCATGCGTCAATGTCCAGCGCGTCCGTGCTGGGCGCCCTGACCGGCTCCGCGGGCGAGAGGATGGCGAGGTGCGTCAGCCTGACGCGCTCGCAGCGGTAGAGGTGTGTCGTCCAGAAGGGCGAGTTGCGCAGCGTGACGCCCGACAGTTGCACGTCGCGGCTGTTCGAGATGTAGACTAAGCGCGGGCGCAGTTCGTCCATGTTGGTGCAGTTGGGATTCACTTCGCGACGCAGCCAGAACGATTTCCAGTATCGCAGGCCGTTGCCGTCGATGGCGCCGCGTCCCGAGACGGTGAATCCGTCCACGCGGTCGGCATTGACCAGCGCGGCGAAATATTTGAGCGTCTGCCCTTCCATGCGCGTCGTGACGATGGGGAAATGGCTGATGTCGTCGCTGCCCTTCAGCACGGCGCCTTCGTCGAGGAGCAGATGCGTGCCGGGCTTGAAGAAGAGCGCGCCGGAGAGGAACGTGCCGCGCGGGATGACAATCACGCCTCCCCCCTCGCGATGCGCACGGTCGATGACGGCCTGAATCGTTTCGGTTTGCAGCAGCGTGCTGTCGTTCGTCGCGCCGCAGTCGGTGATGCGAAAATGTGCGTCCGGCGTGTGCATGCCGTCGACCGGCGCGTCGCGGCGGAACCATTCGGAGACGGGCGTCCCGTCGGGAAACAGTTCCTGCGCCGGAGCGCCGGGGCGACATGCGGCACAGAGGAGGAGGATGGCGATGTATCTTGCGTTCATAGGTGTGATGATGATTTGTGTTTGGCGCTTTTTTATTTTCGGTGTAAATACAGGATGACGGCGGCGATAGTGGCGTGTGCGTCAGCGAGGCCTGTCCCTGGCTTCCCGCACGCTGTAAGAACAAAACCTACTATGTGGGTTCGCTTCCCACACGCTGCGGAACATCACCGACGCCACCGCCGTCATTACAAACTGCGATCGGATGATGAATAATTATTTTCAACAGGTAGATTTGCTTCTTTCAATTTATTAATAATATATTGACCACTGTCCGGCATATCAACAGCTTTAATTCGTAGACGCTTATTTTCTTTATATTCTATTCTTAATATTTTCCCGTCTCTGCTTACATATAATTTCCGGATATCGGATATTAAGATTGTGACATTTTTATGTTGCTCATAATACGTCATGATTACAAAAAGAAAAATCGGAGTAATCAAACATAACAGATACAGCATGTCAACAGGCACATCGTTAGCTGTCAGTGCTTCAATTATTAAATGTAGTATCAACACAAAGAAAGGAATTAGCAAAAAAGCATAACTTAATTTAGAAACAAAGATATCAACTAACGTTTCAAAGAAAGGCTTCTTTTTAAAATGCTTAAATTCACATCTGTCACTGAAAAGATGCATAATATCATATTTGAATGTCAATTTATCCATACGTATAAAATATTTGCGCGATTATAATTGCCGCTACTGTTATTAAAATTTCCCTTTTCATAACACAGTTATCAGTTTATATTAATTACTGCTCGTCCAATAATGAGGATACAAAAGTAATAAATATAAACTGCGCGCGGTGTAAATTTGTGGTGTTATTCTACTGGATTGCCACGTCGCTGCGCTTCTTGCAATTGCGAGGAGCGTAGCGACGTGGCAATCCGGGTTCGGCTTACTGTCAGCCTGCCGGATTGCTTCGTGCTTCGTACCTCGCAAAGAACGGATTTGTCATATCAGCCCGTGTTCTGTGAAGAGGTTTATTACTTCTTCCTTAGTGAGTCCGGAATATCTGGCTGCATCTTCAATGGAGAATCCGTCATTTTTCAAAGTCAGGGCAACTGTGAATCTGGCATTTTTCTCGCCTTCTTCCTTGCCTTCTTCTCTGCCTTTTTGTACGCCTATGGCTATGCCTCTCTGTTCGCCTATGGCTACACCTTCTTCTCTGCCTTCTTCTCTTGCGGCGCTCATACCGCTGTTGAAGTCATATATGGCCATTTCGCGCATATGGTAAACATGCAGGGCCGCTTCGTCCTGTGCGACGACCTGAATTTTCTCGTTCGCTCTTTTTATTGCCGTATCCATATTTATTATTTTTTCAATTGTTTCATTGTCTGTTCCCTTGTCGAAAAAAGTCAGCCAGCGATGCAGACTGTTATGTACGATATCC
>JAIRLL010000087.1 GCA_031259505.1 Tannerella sp. | reverse complement strand
GGTTGCAAGGGCTATGATCCTGTTGCGATTCGCTGTTCCGTTCATACGCACGTTCCATGTGAAGTCTTTGTTTTGTATCAGCATGGCATTGACCAGAAATTCAACTCCGCGATTTTCCATTTCACCGATATTGCGCATTACGCTGGAAAAGCCGGTGGTGTAGGAGAGCGGCACTTCGAAAATCATGTCCGACGTGCGCTGGTTGTAGAAATCCAGTTCGAGCGACAGGCGTTCGAAGAGCACGGCATTGATGCCGATGTCGGCCTTTTTGACGGTTTCCCATTTCAGGTCGGGCGAATAGATTTGCATGGGCACGGCGCCGGGGTTGGAATTGTAGGAATAGCCAAATTCATACAGTCCCATGTAGGGATAATATGATCTGACAATGTCCTGATTGCCTACCGTGCCGTAGCTTCCGCGAACGGTGAGGTCTGTAAGCCAGTCTTTCGTATCTTCCATGAAGTCTTCCTGCGTCAGGCGGTACTTGGCGCCGGCCGACCAGAAGGGCGCCCAGCGGTGGTTTGTGCCGAAGCGCGAAGAAGCGTCGTAGCGAAACGAGGCAGAGCCGTAGTATTTGTTGTCGTAATTGTATTCGCCGTTGGCAAAAAACGAGGCCAGCGTGCTCGCGAGGCTGGTAGATGCCGCCGTGACCGGAGTGGAGGCGTTGACGAGTTCGATCACCACATCCGACGGATAGTTGGTTGCGGCCGCAGCGATACCGCTGCGCGACGTCCTTTGGGCTTCCTGTCCCAGCATCACGTTCAGATTGTGAACGCTTTTGAAGGTGCGGAGATAATTCAGCGTATTCGTAATATTGTATACGGTGGCGCGGTTCAGGGTGCGTTCGCCGTTCAGTCCGTTGTCCCACCAACTGGGATTGTTTGCTCCGCTGAAGTAAAACTCGTTAATGTCGAGGATGCTTAACCCCGCGTTGGTTTTCCACGTCAAACCGTCCTTTATCCTGTAAGTAAAATATGGATTGATGATGGCGGTGATGGTCTTCTGGTTGTAGATGTCGCCTTTTTCCTCGTCGTAGAGGGCGACGGGGTTGTAGAATCCGTCTTTCACCATGGCGTATGTCCCGTCGGGATTGAATACCTGCTGGAAAGGGCGGGTGTCGTATACCATCACGATCGGATGTGTATATGAACTGTTGTTCGGGATATTGTCGATGTCTGAAAGCCCCGCGTTGATGGAGATGCCGTAGCCGATCCGTCCCGATTCGCCGTCGAGATTGAGGCGTCCCGTGTATCGTTTCAGTCCCGAGCCGATCAGCACGCCCTGATTTTCGTAAAATCCGAGGCTGGCGAAATGGCGAAGGTTTTCGTTGCCGCCCTGCAGGTCGATGTTGTACTCCTGTATCCGGCCGTTCCGCAGCACCTGATCCAGCCAGTCGACGCTCTGCACGGCGTCGATGTCCGTATTGTACCAGTCCAGCGCGTTCTGTTTCAGCAGCGCGTAGGCTTCTTCACGGGTGGATGCGTCGCCCGAATTGATGTAGCCTTCCGTCCAGATCTCCTTGTACTTGTCCAGATCGACCATACGGTATTCGGGATTGACGTATGCCACGAACGACTGCCCGTATTTGGCGCTGAAGTTGAAGCGCGTCTTCCCCTGTTTCCCTTTTTTTGTGGAGATGACGATGACGCCGTTCGCCGCCCGCGCTCCGTAGATGGCCGTGGCCGTGGCGTCTTTCAGTACGGTGAGGCTCTCGATATCGTTGGGATTGATATTTGCCAGCGGACTGATTTCCATGTCTGCCCAGCCTCCGATCTTGTCGGTGTAAATAGGCACGCCGTCGATTACGAAGAGCGGTTCCGTACCGGAATTGGCCGACCCCCGCCCGCGAATGGTCGTCGAGGCAAACGCGCCCGGCTGCCCCGTACCGTTGTTTACCTGCAGGCCGGTGACCGACCCTTCGAGCGATTTCAGGAAGTTGGCGTCTATCCTCTTTGTCATTTCCTCGGAGCCTACCACCTGCGCCGCGCCGGTGAAGGCTGCTTTCCGCGTAATGCCGTAGCCGGTGACGACCACTTCGTCCACTAATTGCGCCAGTTCCTGCAGTTCGATGTCTCTGCGTCCCGCCCAGGCTTTTATCAAGAGGGTTTCGAAGCCCACCATCGAGATTTGCAGCGTACTGCCCTCCGCTGCCGTCAGCGAGAAACGTCCGTCGATGTCGGTAACCGTTCCATGTTCCGTTCCGGCTACCACCACGTTTGCACCAGTAAGAGGTTCGCGAAATGCGTCATATACCGTTCCTTCTACGCGCACAGTATTTTGCGCCAATAACGCCCCCCCCCATAACAATTTGAGCATCAGGCATATAAAAATCATGCCTGTCATTCTGTGTAAATAATTTTTTGTCATAAATAATAAGATGTTACATGTTAATGTCTGTTGATTCGGTGCAAAGATATGCAACAGTTTCCAAACACGCAAGAAAAATCGTGCAAAATGACAACATTATTTCGCCTATTGTATCAAAAGTCATGCAAGTCAGGTGCGTTTTGTTTCAAAAAAAATCGGACGGCGAAACGGCGGCGGTCCGGAAACATCGGGGCGAGGCGTACAAAACAAAAAGATGCTAAATCCCGGCTGAGACTGTCAATATTGACGGTTGAATAGTTAAAGAAAACGAATTATGTCTTTTTTGAGACGGTTTGATTAGTTTCTTCCAATGTTTTTGTGCAAATTTGTCCCCGTGTTTTCAAAAATTTGTGTGATACATTATACATCAATAATATTAAACTGAAATGAAGAGCATTAAAAATGTAGCGTTTTTTACAGGTTTGTTCGCAGGTATGTGTTTCCCGACGTATGCCAGTGAAGCCGATTTGGCGATCCCGGATCTTCATGCCGGGACTTTCCATATTTTCGGGAATGATATTTCGTCCTGGAACTTTCTGTTTTACGGGGCGATCGTGATTGCCGGCACATTGGGCTTCAGCCTTTTGCTGTTTCGGCAGGTGAAAAGGCTGTCGGCTCACGAGTCGATGCGGAATGTGGCGGCCACCATCTACAGCACGTGCCGTACCTATCTGATGCAGCAGGGTAAATTTCTCCTGATGCTGTTTGCGCTGATTGCCGTTGTGCTGTGTATCTACTTCTTCGGGCTGACGGGGCAATCCGTGGGCGTGGTGCTTCAGGTGCTGCTCTTTTCCGTCATCGGGATGGCAGGATCGTATCTGGTGGCCTGGTATGGCATCCGCGTCAATACCTACGCCAACGCACGAACGGCGTTCGCCGCCCTGAAAGGACGTCCGCTGGATGTGGTCAATATTCCGCTCAAGGCGGGGATGAGCGTAGGGCTGTTTCTTATTTCCCTTGAACTGGTATTGATGGTGGTGATTCTGCTTTTTGTGCCCCGCGACATCGTAGGTATCTGCTTTCTCGGCTTTGCCATCGGCGAATCGCTTGGTGCAAGCGCGCTACGCATCGCAGGCGGCATCTTCACTAAGATTGCCGACATCGGCTCCGACCTGATGAAGGTCGTATTCAAGGTGAAGGAAGACGACCCGCGCAATCCCGGCGTAATTGCCGACTGCACGGGCGACAATGCGGGCGACAGCGTAGGCCCGACGGCCGACGGATTCGAAACGTACGGAGTGACTGGCGTCGCCCTGATTACTTTTATTACGCTGGCCGTTCCCAATCCCGACATGCAAGCCAAACTTATTGTCTGGATTTTCGGGATGCGGTTTCTGATGGACTTTCTGTCGGGGTGCGCATTCTTCATCAACCAGGCCATATCGAAAAAACTGTACGGAAACAAAAAAGACTTCGATTTCGAAGCGCCGCTCATGCGACTGATTGTGATTGCAGCCGCGCTGTGCATTTCGGCCAGCTTCTTTATGAGCTACATGTTGCTGGGCGACCTGCCGGACAGCACCTTGTGGTGGAAACTGGCGGTAATAATCGGATGCGGGACGCTGGCGGCGCTGCTGATTCCCGAATTTACCAAATATTTCACGAGTTCCAAATCGCGCCATGTAAAAGAGATCGTGACGGCGTCGCGCGAGGGCGGGCCTTCGCTGAACATCCTTTCGGGTATCGTGGCCGGCTATTTCGGCGCATTCTGGACAGGACTGCTGATAGTCGGACTGATGACCGCCGCCTACTTTACGGCTCAACTGGGGCTTACGGAAGTGCTGGGCATCCACGCTTCGATTTTCGCATTCGGCCTGGTGGCATTCGGCTTCCTCTGCATGGGGCCGGTAACCATCGCGGTAGACAGCTATGGCCCCGTGACGGACAATGCGCAGTCGGTGTTCGAACTTTCGCAAATCGAAGCCATTCCCGGTATCGAACAGTCCATTGAGAAGGAATATGGCTTCAAACCCGACTTCGAACGGGGGAAGCATTTCCTTGAAGCAAACGATTCGGCCGGAAACACGTTCAAGGCGACAGCCAAACCCGTACTGATCGGGACGGCGGTGGTCGGCGCCACGACGATGATTTTCTCGATCATCCTGCTGCTGGAAAAGGTCGGACTGCTGCATCTGTCGCTGACCGATGCGCCCGTCATCCTCGGACTGATATGCGGCGGCGCGGTGATTTTCTGGTTCAGTGGCGCATCCATACAGGCCGTGACCACGGGCGCTTACCGCACGGTGGAATTTATCAAGCGTACGTTCAAAATTGATGACCGCGAAGCGAGTGTTGACGATTCCATGGAAGTGGTGAAAATCTGTACGCAATATGCGCAGAAAGGCATGTGGAACATCTTCCTTGCACTCATATCCATCACGCTGGCATTTGCGTTTATCGACCCGAACTTCTTTGTGGCCTATCTGGTATCGATTGCCGTGTTCGGCCTGTTTCAGGCCATCTACATGGCAAACGCAGGCGGTAGCTGGGACAATGCGAAAAAGATCGTCGAAGTGGAACTGAAGGAGAAGAATACGCCGCTGCACGAATCGGCCGTAGTGGGCGACACCGTGGGCGACCCCTTCAAGGATACTTCTTCGGTATCGCTGAATCCGATTATCAAATTCTCCACGCTGTTCGGACTGCTGGCTACGGAGATTTGTATCGAAATGAAGCTGGGCGAAGGCTTTGCCGACTATTCCGCATGGATTGCCGCTCTGTTCCTGGCGGTCGGGCTGGTGTTCGTATGGCGATCGTTCTACAGGATGCGAATTCCGCAGTAGCGGATTAGGATAAAAAACTGCCGGAGAGACGGACGGAAGACGCCCGTTCTCCGGCAGAATTCGGTATTTCTGCTGCTGTCATTTGAAAACACTTGTTTTATGAGGGAAAAATTTGAGACATGCTACTGCCAGGCGATGAAACGGCTGTTCTTCTTCCTGGTCTGCATCCTGCTGCCGGGCGGTAAAATGTATTCGCAGGATGTTGACTTGCAGGATCTCGTAAATCAAAAGCAATATGAGGCGGCAGTCGATTATGCCACCCGTCTCCGGCAGGCGGATTCGGCCGACTACCGCACGATGTATGCCGTCG
>JAIRLL010000023.1 GCA_031259505.1 Tannerella sp. | reverse complement strand
CAATCTGCAAAATTAGCAGGATTCAAATAAATTACCGCTAAAAAATATACAAAAATACTCCCAAGGGCCAAAAACTTTCATCAGAATCCTCCTGATCGCCCTCCGCTCGTTCCTGTGTTCGGCTTCACAAACCAAGAATCGCTATCGTATTGCCGTTTTCCTCTGTACAAAGATCCTTTTTCACTCCAGGGCTGACATCTAATTTTATTTTATCCTCTGATTTTTATCGCCGGCATAACCCGCTGCTATCGCCTCGTCATGCTCCTCCTTAGTCATTGCGAGGAGCGTAGCGACGCGGCAATCCAGGTGCATACACGAGGCTGGACTGCTTCACCCTGTGAGTTCGCAATAACGGGGATGGGCGGGTTTGACGGCGGCGCGCTATCTATCCCGCCTGCTTAAAAATAAAAGAGGAAACCTCGCGGCTACCCTTTTTTAATAACAGTACTGTAACAAAAAACTTAAAAAACCCAAACATTCAGGTGCGAACGGAATGTATTTTTATCCCTACATTCTGACTGCGACTTTCCATCCCGGGCCGCCGTCTAAGGTAACGATGTATACGCCCGGGGCGTGGAGGCGTCGGGTCGTTAGGCCACGGATGCTGTCGGTAGCGGAGCTGTCTTCGCTGTCTTTGCCGGCGGCGGTGTTGCCAGCGATGGTGGCAGCATTGGAGGCAGTACCGGCGCTAATGCTAGTGGTGGAGGCGGCATTGGAGGCGGTACCAGCGGCAGCAGTGCCAGCGCCAGCGACACCGCCGGCATCGGCGGTGGTTATGAAGGCGTCGCGCAGGATGCCGTCGGAGGTATAGACGCGGACGGTGACGCCCTTTTTGGTGTGGACGTAGAGGGTGCCGGCGTAAGCCCGGACGTTGTCGCCTTTTGCGGCGGCTGGGAGAGTATCTTCTTCCGGGGCGGCGACGTAGAAGACGCTGTCCGCCATCATACCGGCAATCTCGCAGGTATCACCGGTATGGAAAAGCGTTTCGTCGTCCTGCGAGCGGTACCAGTAAAAAATGGAATCGGCGACGGAAGGCACGTCGGCGCATTGCTTCCACAGCACGGAGGCTTTTTCGTCCTCGCCAAGGAAGCCATACAGAATGGCCAGATAGTATTTGTTCACCCATTTCTCGGACTTGCCGGCAGCCCATTCGAGCGCCGGAACAGTCTCGGCACGGAAAGGAAACACCATCCGCACAGGCAACGATTCCGCTTTTTGCAGCAGCGAATCACTACGGCTGTCGCCCTGCCGCGACAGCAGATAAGCGCTGCGGTACAGGGCTATCGGATATTCGGGCGCAAGCGCGTAGAGTTTCAGCGCTTCGTCTACGCAGTTCAGGCTTCCGTACCATCCCGCCATTTACATGAACGTCTCGTGAGGCAACTCGTAACGGATGTATTTCAAAAACTCTTTCCGGTCGTTCATCGCACCTGTAAACAGATATTTTTCGAAACGGGCGTAATGATTCAGCGGTTCGTCGCGTTCGATAAGAGCGATGAGCCGGTTAGCGTCGGCGGCCTTGCCGGATTTACGAAGGGCGACGGTCTGCAACTGCCGGGCTTCGCCTGCGTTAGCTCCGGAAGCAACGCCCTGTTCAGCGTATTGCAGCGCCTGTGTCCACTGTCTTTGCTTTGCTGATTCCTTTGCCAGACAGACGGACGCCGCTGGACGCAGGGAAGGCTAAAGGGCCGTTACCTTGAAGCCGTCGACAGCGTCGATCGTTTTTCCGAGCCGGCTGTTGACTAATCCGTACAGGAAGTTGCCGTTGGGGTCATACGCATCAACCGGCAGGATGACGCGGGCGCAGGAATCAGCCTGGTCAAACCGTCCGCGCCGGCAATAGATAGAGCCGGGGTCGCGGAGCGCGTAAGGCTCGATGGAAAGCGACTGTTTCAGCAGTTTGATGGTGTCATCGTAACGGTTTTCGTTCAACGCCAACTCTCCTTGTAGGTAGAGGCCGTAAGAGGATTGATAATCAATATCGGCGGGCGATGTGACGGGACGTGCAAGATGATTGTCGGCAGGATCTTCGGAGTACACCAGCCGTCCGTTGCCCAGTACAACTTTCAACGGGCTGACGTCGCCGTTCAAAGCGACGGTTTTCTGCCAGATCTGCAAGACATCGAGCGAGAGCCGTTCGCCGAAAATTTTATCTTCGCTGGCATACACAGTCAGTTAGTCGTCGATACGCTGCACAGGCGAAAGGCTGATCGTCACGTTGTCGCCCGTCCGGACTATATTGAGCGCTCCCATGTCATGGGCCTTCGCTATACCGCCGGTTTCCTTCACCGGATACCAGTATTCCGTCCATGTGTCGGTGGCGCAGGGAGCGAAGGCGTATTGTCGGAAAGGCGTGAATCCGCTTTCTGTGGCTGCCTGGTTGTAGAGCCGTCCCGATTGCAGTTCGACGTATTGCCCGTCGGTATCGGTCAGAAGGTCTTCCCGGATCATTCCCGAGCGCGACAGTCCCCACAGGAAGATTTTCACGCCGAGCTTGTCGTTGAACGGCGAATGATGCATCGAGCTTAACCGGTCGTTTTCGTAGCATGCACCGTAGAAATCGTTGTAATTGCCCATCACGTGCATCGACTTGGCGCCTCCGAAAGTGTGCGCGGCATAGCGCGACAACTCCCGTCCCTGTTCGTCGAGCGGGAAGGAGTGCACGTCGCCGCCGTGACCAATGTAATACTGTCCGGGAAAAATGAAAACCAAATCATCGGCAGCGCGGTATCCGGCGTTCATACAGTGATAATACGGTCGCGGGAAAGGCGTAGTGTTTCGCCAGATAGTCGAGGTTGTGAAAAAAGCCTTGTCGGGTTTAAGGTTGATTTCGACCTGCCACCATGTGCGGGTAATCAGGTCGAAAGCCACGACAAAGCAACTTGCGCTGCCATCGTCGTTCTGACGGGTGAAATAATCGACCGGAGCGGCCGTAGTGGGTGCATGTCCGATGATGCCGAAATTGAGTTCGACGCCGCCCGAAGTCCAGTGACCTCGCATGGCGATGTTGCGGAATTTGACCGAATGGTTGAAGTAGATAAACTCCTTGCCGGTACTTTTCTCCACCGCACCCCAGATTTTCCCGCCGATAGCCGGAACGACCGTCACACGGACATAGTCGTTTTCCAGTACAACGGTTTCCCACGATTGCGGTTGTCCCTGATGCGCATATCGTCGTACTTGAAATACGGATAGAACGCGCTTTGCGGACGAGGCGTTGCGTCGGGATCTCCGTATGGATAAGTGGTCAGTTCCAGAGTTTCCTCGCTGACGATCGCCTGCTTCTTGCAGGATAGCAGCAATGCGGATACGCTAACAACAAATAAATAAGAGCAAATTTTTGAATAGTTCATCTTTTTAAATTTATAGTTATATACTGCGTTCGGTATAAAAGAGGCTGCCTATATTTTTTAGACAGCCTCTTTGGCTTATTCCAGTATCAGCAACCATCCCTCCTTGCTTTTGATCGGGATGAAGCTATCCGTACGGAAGATATGTTCATCCTGAAAATCGAAAAAGCGTCAGCCCGGTGAAATTGGAAGCGTCGGAGTGATGGAAGCCCCATTTCTTCGCTAATTCATCATCCCCCGGCACATACTTGAAAGCATAGATAGAATCGGCATTATCGACTACATCATTGGTAGACGTCCCGCTAATGAAGACGATTTCGGGATACTTGTCGCCGTCGATATCGCCTGTCAACGGCGGTTGATATAAGTGAATCCACGTTTGGTCTACATTGCTTACTTCCTGCATAGTCCAGTCCATAGGAGACGGCAGGACGTAGCAGTCGGCTGGACTGACGTTGTCGGGGAGGCCGATGTTGACGATGGCGGTTCCAGTCTGCTGAACGCTGCCTGTCATGTAGCTATCTACCGCCGTGACGGTATATCGCAGGAGGGCGGAGGATTTGCCGGGCAGTTGTTGGACGGTCTGCGCAGGGATGGTGAAACCGGCTTCGCCGGAGACGGGAATGCTGCCGCTGCAGGTGATGACGGATTGCGTCAGGTCGAT
>JAIRLL010000389.1 GCA_031259505.1 Tannerella sp. | reverse complement strand
CGGGCAATCGGGTATACACCCCAGTCAATTCCCTGATGCAATCCGTCGGAGCCATGGAAGTTGGCTTCCGGATTCAGTCCCGGGTATTTTGTCAACGTCAGCAGATTTTGACCGCTGACGTAGATACGCAGTCCCCTGAAAAATGAATTGGGTTTCACGGGAAATGTATATCCGACCGTCAGGTTTTTCACCATCAGGTAGGAACCGTCAAACACCATCCGGGTATTGTTGTAACGGAATTGCTCCATAGTTCCCGTCAGAGTGCGTGGATAGACGCCGTCTCCGGGATTCTCTTCCGAACGCCAGCGGTTGGCAAGGCCTTTCTTTACGTTAAATACGCCTTCCAGCACTTCCGTCCATTCCATAAAACCGTCCAGGATATCTCCACCGACGGAACCGGCAACGACGAGACCGGCATCAAAGTTTTTGTACGAAAAGTCATTGGTCATGCCATACAGGAAATCGGGATTCGGGTCTCCGATAAACGTGCGGTCGTCCATGTCAATCACATTGTCGCCGTTCAAATCCTTATACCGCACCGTACCTACCGTAGAAGAAACCATTTTAGGTCCGGCGTCAAATTCGGCCTGATTCATATACACACCATCATTGATATATCCGTAAAACAATCCCAACGGCTTGCCGACTTCCGTCCGATTATAGTCTCCCATATTGGAGTTCCCGCCGATGGGCGTATCGTTCGTGCCGAGTTTGATGGCTTTGTTGCGGTTGAAGGTTATGTTGAAATTCGTATTCCACCGGAACTCGCCGACCATGTTTTTCGTTTCCACGCCAAACTCGTGTCCCCAGAAGCGGAACTCGCCGATATTGGACCGGATGGCGCTGAAACCGGTTTGCGTCGGAATATCAATGTTATAGAGCAATCCGTCGGTGCTTTTCCAATAGTAGTCATACACTAAGAAAATGCGGTCGTTGAACAGTCCCACGTCGAGTCCGGCGTCATACTGCGAAGTCGTTTCCCACGTCAATGCGCTGTTTCCGATCCGGCTTGGCGCACGCCCGGCCGTAATTGAGCCGTTGACAACGTAATTGGCCGTACCCACTTCCGGTATCCAGTCGTAGTTGCCGATATCATAATTGCCCGTTTTCCCGTAGCTTGCGCGGAATTTCAGGTAACTCAACGGGTCGATGTCCCGGAGAAATGCCTCATCGGAAGCAATCCAACCCAGCGAAACGGAGGGAAAGTTGGCGTATTTGCTGTCGGGGCCAAAGCGGGAACAGCCGTCGCGACGGAAGGCGGCGGACAGCAGGTATTTGCCGGCGAAGTCGTAGTTCAATCTCGCCAGATACGAAATCATCGACCATTCGTATGTACTGCCGGTTCCGACCCTGCTGCTGGCGGCATTGATCCACGACACTTCATCGTCGGGATAGTTGGTGGCCGAAATGCTCGTCGTTTCGTCGTTCATCTTCTGGGTGGTATATCCCAGCAATACAGCGATGTGATGTTTTTCGGCAAACGTTTTGTCGTAGTTCAGCGTATTTTCGACTAACCAGTTTACATTTTTCTGCGTGTCATACTTTCCGGTAGCCGGGTTGGGCGGCGTCGTTTGAAGAGAGCCGTTTACATCGCTCGGTATCCATTCGCGATAGGTCCGGTTATACAGTTCGATGTTGCCGCTGATACGGTATTTCAATCCGTCTAAGATTTTGACTTCCCCAAATATATTGTTGCGGGTAGACATGCGTGCCTGGGGATATTCGCGTTTCTTCAATGCTAAATAATAGTTGGGAACACCGAACATGCTGGGCTGCGAATAACTGATCGGGTATGTCCCGTCGTCGTTTTTATACTTCAACTGCGGATCCATCAGTATGGATTGTACTAAGAACGAACCCATATGCCCCCCCACCAGATTTCCAAGTATGTTGTTGGTTATATACGAGGCCGAAAGATTCAGTCCGAAGGTCACCCGCTCCGAAGCATGGAAGATGTTGTTAGCGCGTCCGGTAAAGCGTTCCGACCAGGTATTGATCAGCACGCCTTCGGTTTTGTTGTAGTTGACATTGACTGACGACTGTATTTTGTCCGTCCCCGAAGTAAGCCCCAGGTTGTAGTTCTGGGTCATGGCTGTCCGCAACAGGATGTCATACCAGTCGGTGCCTTCCTGCACGCTTTCAGGATTCGCCCAACATTCGGGTACCCCGCCGGTATATCCCTCATATCTGGCCTGATCTTCAAAAGTTTCTTTCTTGAACTGGGCAAACTCTTTTGCATTCATAAAGTCCGGTTTCCCTCTGCTGTCCACGTTCTCCCAACCGACGTTTGTGCTGAATTCGATCTGCGTCTTGCCGGCTTTGGCCGTTTTAGTCGTGACTAAGATCACGCCGTTAGCCGCCCTTGAACCGTACAGCGCAGCAGAAGAAGCGTCTTTCAGAATGGAGATATTTTCAATTTCGTCGGGACTGAGCACTTCCAGCCCCGTCGTGGCCGGGAATCCGTCGATGACGACTAACGGCGAGTTGCCGCCATTGGGCGAAGCCTGCCCCCGGATGCGAAATATTAAACCGCCGTTCGGCTCTCCGTTCGCCTGATAAATCTGCACGCCGGAGAATTTTCCCTGCAACTTCTGCGCTATGTTGGGCACAGGCATGTCCGCCAGTTCATCCGTGTTCAGTTTGCTCATGGCGCCCGTCACTGATCGCACTTTCTGTGTGCCGTAGGCCACTACCACCACTTCGTCCAGCGCCTTGCTGTCTTCGGCAAGCGTGATGTTCAGGCTCGTCCGGTTTGTCACTGCCACCTCCTGCGTCACATATCCGATATAGGAAATGATCAGCGTCGCTCCAGAGGACACCTCCAGATTGAATTTTCCGTCTGCATCGGTGATGGTTCCATTGGAAGCAACGCCTTTCTCTACTATATTCGCCCCAATCACCGGCTCGCCGGTCTGATCGACCACCGTACCCGTGATGCGGGTCTTGTTCTGCTGCAGTTCAGGCGTTCCCGAAGAATCGCCGCCGCGAGCGTTCACCGTCCCAATCCCCATCAACAGGAGAAATGCAGACAGCGTCATAATCTGTACAAGTTTTTTATATTTGGCATTTTTCATGCCCTTCATTGATGTGTTTGTCATATTTATTATATGATGAATTGTTTTTAATTATGGTATTTTTCTCATTTTAAAGTCGACACGACCGGAAGACAATACCTGAGTTTTACGGTCGCTTTGCTGTCATTCGTACATTCTGTTTTTTTTCATAGGCATTCTGTTTTTAAAAGTTATGTTTTTCGTGCTATCACATTGAACCGGTATCCTGGTTTGTAAGTAGCCTTACGGTCTTATGTTTCCTGAATCTGCTCAAATCCGAACAGCGTATAGTCTACCAGAATATTCCCGGTCGTGTCATAAACATCCTGGCGGTCACGCGTGCCGTGCGGGTAATGTTCCGCATGGTTGAGCGATACCTGCCAGTAACCCACGAGGTCGTCTTTGTTGGCGCGCAGTTTCCGGCGCAGCAAGTCGATCGCTACGCCGCCGACGGCGATCGCGCCCGACAGCGCCGGGGCAGCGACGGCAAGCGCCGTTTCTACAGCGGCAAACAGGCCCTTGAAGGCGTCGCTGTCGAGTACCCGGTCCGCTTCGAGAGCAAAACTGCGTACATCGGCGTCCGATTCGATCACCCAGAGCCGGATGTCCAGTTCATCGGGGATGTGTTCGCTTGAGTAGATGACCAGACCCGCATCACCGAACAGCAGCGTCTGATTATCTTTCACACCGTTAATCTCAAGATACTTGCTTTGGGCAAGCAGCCCGGCTTCGGCCAATACCTGTTCCAGCAGTCTCTCCCGGCGCCCGTTCTCGTCAAGATTAAGCAAATCGCTAACGGAAAGGGAAAGCGGCGGTACAGGCCGCCCATTTTCCAGTATATGCTCTGCCGTACCGGCCGGATTCGATACATAACTGTATATCCGCAGTTCGGCGCTGCGGTTAAACAGCCCCAAAAAGCCCTCGCGGTTGTCGAAGACTTTCATTTTGTTGATTCTTACATAAAACATCTTCTCTTTAAATTTAATATTCTAATCATTCAAAAGTTTCAAAGTCATAATTTCCAGGGGTAAATAATAGGTTCCGGTTCAAACTGTTTCGGTTAAAAAGGAGACGCTTCCAACGGCGCCGCCGGCTCTTTCCTTTTGTAAAAAGGGAGGATTGCACAGGGCGCGCTCCTCCCATAACGACACGATACAGTCCGCCCGGCGATGGAATTCCACGCCGGCGACATTTGTTTGGATCTGTTTTTGTGAATAAAAAAAACCGTTTCGCCGTTTTTATCAATAAAAACAACGACCGGGAAATATGGTTTAAATGACTTGTTTTTGTTGAATTTCACGCGCGTGCGAGTGCGCGCGTGTACATGATATTTAAAGGTTATATGCGCCTGAGTCTCTCTCTCTCTCTCTCTCTCTCTCTCTCTCTCTCTCTCTCTAATAAATATTCTGAATTAACCAACATCGACATGTTAATTAATCCTAAACCATACGAATATTTAAAACAAATAGAGGTCATAATCATTTTTTTTGAAAGGACAAAGATCCTATTTATAATATACACACATATTCTCTATTTGATACAAAAACTTCCTAAAATGATATTATTAACATCTAAAGACAAATAATATTCGGCCACTACAATACTACAATGATATAAATCAAAATGGCAGCAAGGCGTGTTTCTTAGTCATCAAAAAGCGCTATATAATGGAAAACTAATAAAGTATAACAGCACTCCCGCAGGGAGGACACTTTATTAACCGTATGCTTTTAGCATACGGCAGCGAACCTGTTCTCTCATAAGTCCCGCAGGGACGACACTTTATCACCCAATTACTCAAATGTCGTCCCTGCGGGACTTGACGGGTATGTGATTGATAATCCGTATGCTAAAGCATACGGTTAATAAAGTGTCGTCGCTACGCGACTTTTGAGCAGAATGTAATTTATTCGTTATATCT
>JAIRLL010000343.1 GCA_031259505.1 Tannerella sp. | reverse complement strand
CAGTTTGCCTTCGGGATTCTCCCGCAGGGCTAAGCGTGCGTCGGTACGCAGGGAAACGTCGTCGAATTTCAGGGAGATGGGCAGCAAATCCGTTTTCTGCCAATTCAGCAACTTTTCCAAATTGCCTGTATTTTCCAGCGTTTCGCGGCTGATATCCAGACGTTCAAACTGCAACCAGTCGACACGGCTACTGTCAATGGCATTGCCGGAGGCAGTTGTTTGCGTTTGGGGCGGTTCCTGCGTTTGTCCATGTTTTTTCAGGAACGCTTCCGGGTCTACACGGTGCAGATCGATAAACGCCTTGTTTGCGGGCTTATCGGGGTTTTTGAATACATCCTGCAATTTCTGTACTACCTCCTTAAACTTCTCTGCCGGAACGCGGAAAAACTCACACCTCGTCGGGTTTTTGACCTGACGCATACTGTTCTCAAAAAAGTTTTCGAGGACGTTCCCGTGTTTGTCGATTTTCAATAAATCGGGATTCTCGCCATCGGGCTTGGCCTGTTTCACTTTGCCGTCTTTGCCCATTTTAGCAACGCTCAACTCGTTGCTGCCTTTTTCTTTGACCAATAGAATATCCTGGTCTTTTACATTTACGTCCATATTACTTTTGTTTTAAATGATTGCATCACTGTTAATGCGGCACAAAAGTAGAGAGGTAAATGTTGATAATAAAGGGGTTTCAGGTAGATGTCCGCATGTTGCGCCGGTGGTGGCTGCGAGTTGCTCTAATACGATTGACATTTTTCAGCCGAACACGTCTATTTACGATATCAGACGGATGAAAGCGCCGATCATCTTTCGCTGTTCGACCTGAAAACCAATCGCTTTGTATATAATATTGATAGCGTGTTGGAATCATTCGGCATTGATCGGAAAATCAAAAACCTGTTTATCGCCGATTCGAAAAACTACTGGTTTCTAACCGACGACAACACTTTCTTCTTTTACGATATTTCCCGGAATGAACTGCGAACGGTTGAACCGGGCAGGTCAGCCGGGCAATACGGGATTCTCTACGAACTGGCCCAATACAAGAATCTCTACTGGATTATGTATTCGAGCGGGTTGCTGCGTTGCTGGGACAGCTCTTCGGAGGAATTTGTTCTTCACAACGAACATTTCGCCGGAAAGATTACGGAAGCCTCTAACCGCCTGTTTATCTGTCCGACAGCCGCAGGCGACCTGTGGATTATGCACAACAACGGCGTTTCGTTTTACGATTGGATAAACAAGTCGTGGAAAGAAGTCGCAGGCATTGACGGCCCTTCCAACTTCTTTACCTGCATGGATTTGGACGCCGACGAAAATGCCTGGCTCGGGACTTCATGGTCGGGATTAAGGAAAATCGACAGCCGAACGCATCAAATCGAAACCTTCGACAGAATGAAATTAGGGTGTTGTTAAGTTAAGATAGATGGTTCATTATTAAGTTTCAAAAACAATAAAGTGAGAGATTTTTCTATCATGTGTGCAGCTTTGGAGTAACATAACCCTTTCCTTTTAAGTCGGGCAAGACAGTGTCTGATCCTGCAATTGTATCCCTCAACGGTAAAAGTCCCGGCTTTCGTCCGGTGTAATTTGTCGGCAGGTACAAACTCATTATAACTTTTCCAGTGATCGGCATAAAACAGGGACACGTCCACATCTTCTATCTTTTCCAAAGTTTTATTCCTGTTGCTGTGAAACTGTCACCACAGACAAAATTGATGTACCGTTTTCCAGGTCTGTCAACAGCAATCCATATCCAACAGCAGTTTTTTTGAGCAACGCAAGTATGCATTTCGTCCAGTTCTACAATCCGTATCGCTTCTTCTCTGCGAGGCAGAGTGACTTTTGCTCCCCCATGCCTTCACCCATGCATAAACCGTTCCATAACTGATTTTCAGCACTCTGCCGATTGATTTAAAACCAAGACCTTCCAAATACATGGACAAAGCTAAACGTTTGACTTCAACAGACTTTACATTTGATTTGCCTGATACGCCATAACGATAAATGCACGTTTTGCATTTGTATCGTTGCAGGCCACCTACCTTTCCGTCTTTTACATGATGATTACTCTTACATTCGGGACAATCCATAATTCAACTTTTTTTTATTTGTCGTAAAGATACAATATCTATCTGATTTCAACAACACCTATTATAGAAATCGTTCATTTCCGTACGTTTTAACAAAAATGAAGTACATGTATGTACGATAAAAACTTTTGCGAAACACAGGCTTTCCCTTGCAAACAAAAATATTCCCTTTTACAAATATTTCTTTATAAGTGATTTACAGAGCATCTTCTTCATTGGGATATACAAATGATTTATCTATGGCACATTTTTTGGATATGGAGTAATTGTAATAAAATAAAAAAAGCATTATATGAAAAAGATTGCATTTTACGGGAAAGGCGGGATTGGAAAATCCACCACCCAACAAAACACAGCTGCCGCAATGGCGTTTTTCCATGATCAAAAAGTATTTATTCACGGATGTGATCCCAAGGCAGATTCCACCCGTATGATTCTGGGGGGAATGAACCAAAAAACTATTATGGACACCTTACGCGATGAAGGCGCCGAACTGGTTACTGCCGGCAAGGTGATCAGTACCGGATTCGGAGGCATCCGCTGTTGTGAATCCGGCGGTCCCGAACCGGGTGTGGGCTGTGCCGGACGCGGCGTAATCACCGCCATAGATCTTATGGAACATCAGGGAGCCTATACCGACGACCTCAACTACGTTTTCTACGATGTGCTGGGCGACGTGGTGTGCGGAGGCTTTGCAATGCCTATCAGGGACGGCAAAGCGCAGGAAGTATATATCATCTGTTCGGGAGAGATGATGGCGGTATATGCGGCGAACAACATCTGCAAGGGTCTTGTCAAGTACGCCAAACAGAGCGGCGTCCGGCTGGGCGGGCTGGTGTGCAACAGCCGCAAAGTGGACAGGGAACAGGAGTTTATCGAAGAATTTGCAAGCGCCATTGGGACGCAAATGATTCACTTTGTCCCCCGCGATAATATTGTCCAAAAGGCGGAGTTCAATAAAAAAACCGTGATTGAGTACGAACCGGAATCCAATCAGGCGAAAGAATACGGTGCGCTTGCGCTGAAAATAATCCAGAATGAGAAGTATGTTATCCCCAAACCGCTCACCATGGATCAACTTGAGGCTATGGTGGTCAAATACGGAATTGCGGAATAGACCGCCGGTAATCAATTTAAAACATCGCAGATATGAAAATGGTTAGAGCAATCGTACGCCCCGAAACCGCCGATGACGTTACGGACAGGTTAGCCGAATCGGGCTTTTATTCAATGACTAAGATGCCGGTCTTCGGACGCGGGAAGCAAAAGGGTTTGACTGTAGGAAACGTTCATTACGACGAACTTCCCAAGACGTTGATCATCATCGTCGTGGAAGACGAAGCGGTGGAAGAAGTGATCAAAATCATCCACTACAAGGCTTACACGGGAAGCGATGGCGACGGTAAAATCTTTATCTCGCCCGTTGAGCAGGTTTACACTGTCCGCACAGGGTCGAAGGTACTATAAACGGAAAAGTTTATGAAAGAGATAATAGCAATCATCCGTCCAAGCAAGATGAACCTCACGAAAAAGAATCTGGACGCCCTGGACCTGCCTTCGGTAACAGCGATTCCCGTGCTGGGAAGAGGAAAACAGCGCGGACTGAATCCCGTCCTCAGCGGTATCGAAATCAGCAAGGGCACGATGGTAAAGGGACATATCACGGGAATGAAATTCGTACCCAAGCGTATGCTCATCATCGTGGCAAAGGACGAGGACGTGGACGTTATCGTGAGCGTCCTCGTAAAATCGAACAAAACGGGCTATATCGGCGACGGCAAAATATTCGTCTGCCCTACCGACGACGCCTTAAAGGTCAGAACAATGGAACGCGGCGATGCCGCCCTGTAATAACTTATTAAATAAAAAAATTATGCCATATCATCAATTCGAATGCAGTATATGTATCCCAGAACGCCTGAAACACGCAGTGGATAAGGCGCCGGGAGAGGAACTGACTGACGCGCTTCCTCTGGGGTACCTGAACACAATTCCCGGAACGATTTCCGAAAGGGGATGCGCCTATTGCGGAGCCAAACATGTCATCGGCACGCCGATGAAAGACGCAATACACCTCAGCCACGGCCCTGTGGGCTGTACCTACGATACCTGGCAGACCAAACGCTACATCAGCGACGACGGGAACTTTCAGCTGAAATATACTTTCGCCTCGGACATGAAGGAAGCACACGTCGTGTTCGGCGCGGAGAAGATGCTGAAGAAGAACATCATCGAAGCCTTCAAGGCGTTCCCGCACATCAAACGGATGACTGTTTATCAAACCTGTGCGTCCGCTCTTATCGGGGACGACATAAATGCCGTCGCGGAGGAAGTGATGGAGGAAATGCCCGGTGTGAAGATTTTTGTGTGCAATTCCCCCGGATTTGCGGGACCAAGTCAGTCGGGCGGTCATCACAAGATAAACCTTGCATGGCTCTCCCAGATGGTGGGTACCGTCGAACCCGAAATTTACAGTAAATACGTAATCAACTACGTCGGCGAATACAACATTCAGGGCGACCAGGAAATAATGAAAGATTACCTGCACCGCATGGGCATACAGATTCTATCCACTTTCACAGGAAACGGGCGTTTCGACGACCTGCGCGGGATGCACTGCGCCCACCTGAACGTGCTGGAATGTGCACGCTCGGCGGAATATATCTGCGACGAACTGCGTGTGAGATACGGAATCCCAAGGATGGACATCGACGGTTTCGGGTTTGAAGCCATTTCCGATTCCCTGCTGAAGATAGGATATTTTTTCGGTATCGAGGACAAAGCCCGCGAGATAATAGCGGAGGAAACGGCGCGCTGGAAACCCGAACTCGACTGGTATGCTGCGCGTCTCAAGGGCGTGAAAGCGTGCTTGTGGCCGGGCGGATCAAAACTGTGGCACTGGGCGCATTCAATATACAAGGAAATGGGTATCGAAGTCGTTTCGGTATATACAAAGTTCGGACATCAGGGAGACATGGAGAAGGGAATATCCCGCTGCGAGCCGGGCGCACTGGCTATCGACGACCCGAACGAACTGGAAGGCCTCGAAGCCATGTACACGCTCAAACCCGACATCATTTTCACAGGCAAGCGTCCGGGAGAAGTGGCGAAAAAGATACGTGTCCCATACCTCAACGCACACGGCTACCACAACGGACCCTACAAGGGGTACGAAGGATGGGTGCGCTTTGCAAGGGACATCTATAACGCCGTTTATTCGCCCATTCACAAACTGTCGTTCCTGGACATCAGTAAGGACGAAATCCCGACGGACAAAGGTTTTGAAACGCAGCAAACCCTGTCCGATGGAAAACTCCCCGACGAAATAAAAAATTCCGCCGAACTTAGGAAATGCACAAGCAAGTATGACCCCATTCCCGACTTGAGGGAGAAAAACTCATATCTTTTCCCTCATCCCGAAACGGGCGAACTGCGAACGGTTCCCATCGAGCGGCTGAGGAAAAACAAAGTCGTTGAAGTGGAATAATATCAATCATTAAAGATAAGGAATATGGACAAAAAAACAGCCGAAGACAAAATGTCCCAATTGGAATGGTATATTACCAAGCACTGCCTCTGGCAATATAACTCGCGGGGTTGGGACAGGGAGATTCAGAACGAAAAAATTATAAGTAAAACCCGCCAGCTACTCTGCGGTGAAAACGCGCATGACGACCAGAGTAATGCCGACCGCTACTACTGGAGCGAGGCGATGACGCTCGTAGACGCCTTCAGACGATACTTCCCCTGGCTGGAGGAAACAAGCAAAGAAGACATCGCTGTAATCATGCAAATGCTGAAAGACAGGATGGATTACACCATGATCAAGGGTTCGCTGAATCAGGAACTTACCAAAGAACAGTATTAATAAACAGAAAGGAAAATCATTATGAATTGCGAATTAAAATCCAAGGAACGGGTCGGGGTCATCAACCCCATATTTACCTGCCAGCCCGCAGGCGCACAGTTTGCAAGTATAGGCATAAAGGACTGCATAGGCATTGTTCACGGAGGTCAGGGATGCGTGATGTTCGTGCGGCTTATTTTCTCCCAGCACTTCAAGGAAAGTTTCGAGCTGGCTTCGTCGTCGCTGCACGAGGACGCGGCGGTATTTGGGGCGCTGCATCGCGTGGAACAGGGCGTGGACGTGCTGCTGATGCGCTATCCGCACGTGAAAGTCGTACCCATTATCACGACCTGTTCCACCGAGGTCATCGGCGACGACATCGACGGCGTAATCCTCAAACTCAACAACGGGCTGCTGAAAGAAAAGTACGCAGGCAGGGAAGTTCACCTCATACCAATTCACACGCCGAGTTTCGTGGGAAGCATGATTAGCGGCTACGACATCGCCGTCAGGGACTTTGTTGCGTACTTCGCTTCCAGGGGCGAGGCGGTGAACGGAAAAATCAACCTCATCACGGGATGGGTCAATCCGGGCGACGTCACGGAACTGAAATCGCTTTTGTCAGAGATGGATGTGCCAGTAACGGTGCTTTTCGAAATCGAGGCTTTCGATTCCCCGCTGATGCCCGACGGCAATCACGTGTCGCACGGCAACACGACGGTTGAAGACTTGCGAAGTACGGCAGACGCGATAGGAACGATTGCCCTCAACCGCTACGAAGGCGGGAAAGCCGCTCAGTATCTTGAACAGGAATTTGACGTTCCTGCCATCATCGGACCCGCGCCAATAGGCATACGCAACACCGACACCTTCCTCCAAAACGTGAAGCGGATGACGGGAAAGCCGATCCCGGAATCCCTCGTCAGGAAAAGGGGAGTCGCCATCGACGCAATCGCCGACGTATCGCACATGTTTCTGGCAGGAAAGAAAGTCGCAATTTACGGAAGCGCCGATTTGGTCATAGGGCTGGCAGAGTTCTGCCTCGACCTCGAAATGGAACCCGTCCTGCTGTTGCTCGGTGATGACAACAGCGGCTACAAAAACGACCCGCGCATCAAAGCTCTCATCAACGGCGTCGAGTTCAGAATGGAGATAGTTACCAACGCCGATTTCTGGGAACTGGAAAACCGCATCAAAAACGAAGGGCTTGAACTCGACCTTATTCTCGGTCATTCCAAAGGGCGTTACATCGCTATCGACAACAATATCCCGATGGTGCGGATCGGTTTCCCCGTTTACGACAGGGCGGGATACTTCCGCCATCCCGTTGTCGGCTACGCAGGAGCGATTTGGCTTGCCGAACAGATGGCAAATGCCCTGTTCGCCGATATGGAATACAAACATCACAAGGAATGGGTATTGAACGTATGGTAATTAAAATGACAGATACAATGGCAGACGCAGAATGCGATTATGCCGATGAATCACTTTTCAGGAACGATTACCGCGATGCGCAAGCCTATCATCGCAGGGCGCTTCAGTTTCAGTCGCGCGGACAGATGTACAGTCTGGTATTCAACATTGCCGCCATTGCGCTGGAACGCTATCTGGTGGCAATATGCGGGGCATACGGAGTTGAACCGGTGAATCACAACTTCATCTCGCTGATGATAACGGTCGAAAAACTGATGTCCGTCTCGCGCGAATGGAGTCGCGACGTAAAATCGTTAGACCAGATATTCGGAATCTGTTTTCTCGATATATATTTCCACGGTACTCCAACCGAAGCGGACGCCGCAAAAGCCTTGCGGCTGTGCGACGAGGCAAACAGACTGTTCGACAGGGCAGGACGGGAGCCCGCCGTCGGCAGTCGCAGGACGGCAAAAGAAGATATTAACATTTTAAATAAAAGATAATGACAAACGAACAAACATCCGCGCACCCGCACGGAACAATGAGGCGCCGAGAGCGCGAAATTACGGACAGAAAAGAAATCGATGAGATTCTTTTCTCGGGAAAAGTGATGCATCTGGCTTTGTCTGATGACAATCTGCCGTTTCTGGTACCCCTATTCTATGCATACGACGGCGTTGCCATATATTTTCACTCCGCAAAGGCGGGTACGAAAATAGATATTATGAAGAAAAACAACAACGTCTGTTTCGAGGTGTCAATTGACCATGGAATTATAGAAAGCAACATGGCTTGCGACTTCGAAGCGCAGCACCGTACGGTTATCGGATTCGGAAAAGCAGAGTTTGTAGAAGACGAGGAGGACAAAATCGCGGCTTTAAACAGAATCGTAGCCCGATTTACAGACAGAAAATTTGAATTTCCAAAGGGAAATCTCAACGCAACGGCGGTCATACGTATCAATATCGTATCCGTCAAAGGAAAAAAACATGGCGGTTGATATATTGGGTTTGTCCGGTACGGCGAAATCAGCCGGTTTCAGACTGTCGTGCAAATTTTATTTTTAAGGATAATAATTTTTCAGGAAAACATGAAAATAGCAGCCTTTATTGATAATGAAGGGAATACCCTCCCGTTTGATTCCCGTGGCATGGTTTGCGTGTATGAAAAGGGAGATGAATGGACCCCTGCTCACAAAACGCCTTTTTACATCAGCCACGGAATGAAACTGGCAGACGTAAGAAAAAGCCTTCATGAGCTGGCGTTTCATCTGGAGGGTTGCCGCGCTTTGATAGTCAAACGCTGCGCAGGCATCTTCGGCGCTATTTGCGAGGAAGATCTGCACATACGTATCTTCGTTGCCGTGGGGTCGCCCCTTGCCGTGCTCGACCGCGTGAAGGACGCCGTCCGGACGGAGGTCTTGGAAGCCCTGAAGAATGTTGAACGATGCAAACAGCATGACAGCGAAATCCGTTCCGCAGTGGAAAGAGGTTCGCTGAACGGATGTTTCAGGATAAATCTGGTGAAAGTGCAGGAAAAAAACGCCTCCATGAACTCGAAAGACATCCTGCTGCCGTTTTTTGAGAAAAACAAATTTACAGAACTCGAAATCATTTGCCTTCATACGCCCAAATGGATCGAAAGAGAACTGACAAACCTGAATTTCAGGATAACGGCAGAAATACGGAATGACGGTTTTTGTCATACTTTCGTATATCCTGTCAATGGAATCATATTAAAGGATACGGAATAAACAGGATATGACAAAAAATGTATAACCAATGAAAGATTTATCAACCCATCCCTGCTTTAACGAAGAAGTCAGGCACAAATATGCACGGGTACACCTGCCTGTAGCGCCAAAGTGTAACATTCAGTGCAACTATTGCAACCGCAAGTACGATTGCTGCAACGAAAGCCGTCCCGGCGTAACAAGCGCCGTTCTGTCTCCGATGCAGGCTGCGCATTACCTCAAAGCGCTCAGAGAAAAGATTCCCAATATGAGTGTGGTCGGTATAGCCGGCCCTGGCGATCCATTTGCAAATGCCGCCGAAACTATTGCCACAATGAGAATTGTAAAACAGGAATTTCCCGACATCATCTTTTGTTTGTCTTCCAATGGGCTTGATATGGCGCCGTATATTGATGAAATTGCGGAAATCGGCGTTTCACACGTAACCATTACCGCCAATTCTCTGAATCCCGAAACGCTGAGTAAAATATACCGCTGGATACGTTATAACCGCCGGGTGTACCGGGGTATGGACGGCGGGTGCATCCTTCTCGAACAACAATTGAAATGTATTGAATTGTTGAAAGCGAAAGGGATAATTGTAAAAATAAATACCGTTATCTGTCCGGGGATAAACGACCATGAAGTGGAAGAAATAGCGAAAAAGGTAGCAGGACTTGGTGCAGATACAATGAATTGCATCCCGATGTACCCGGCGGAAAACACCGAATTCGAGATGCTGGAAGAGCCCTCAAAAGAAATTATGAGGACGATAAAAGGAAAGATCGCCCAATATGTCAAACCAATGACCCATTGTGCCCGTTGCAGAGCGGACGCCGCGGGGTTGCTGGGACACGATAACAAAGAAGCGATGGATATGATCGGGCAATTTTCCGGCATAGTGATCAATCGCGGTGAAGGCCGGGAACGAGTTGCCGTCGCCACCAATGAGGGCATTCTGGTGAATCTCCACCTGGGAGAAGCGCGGAAGGTATATGTATATGAACGGACAAGAAACGGATACCATTTTGTGGAGATGCGCAATACGCCTCCCGAAGGCGGAGGAGTGGAACGCTGGAAAGAGTTGGAAAGCAAGACATTGGTCGATTGCAAAGCGATACTTGTGGGAGGAATTGGGGAAACGCCGATGCGTGTTTTACAGGACAACGGTATAAGGGTCATTCAAATGAGCGGGTTGATTGATACCGGATTGGATGCGGTATATCTGAATCTTCCCATAAAGACCCTTTGTCGGAGTGAATATACCAAATGTGGAGAAGCATGCCGGGGTACAAGATATGGGTGTGGTTAATTCAATCATATTAATCAAATCAAAAAACGGACAGAATTGACATTCCAATAATTTAATTACATAAAACAGACAATTTCAAAATGAAGAAACTGGATTATATGATATTGGTGTGCAACCCGTACAGGGTTGTCGGTGATGCGCAGGGAGCATCTAACAAGCAGAGAGCCTGTAACAAGCAGGGAGCCAAATCCCTTGAGCAGTATTTAACGGAAGATTGCGCCGACAGGGGAATTAATGTCGTATATTGGATGTGCTGGAGGAGAATAAGGCCGTAAAAGAGTATCTTATTACTGATTAGAAATACCAAAAAATATGGTTTGGGTAATTGATTCTACGTTAAGGGACGGGGAGCAAGCGCCTGGTGTGGCATTTTCCAAAAAAGAAAAACTCCGGTTGGCATCGATGCTCGATGATGTGGGGATTGATGAAATAGAGGCCGGTATTCCGGCAATGGGTGAAGATATTATCGACACCGTTCGGGATATTGTCCGGTTAAGACCGACTACACGTGTGCTCGTGTGGAGCCGGGCAATAGGGAAAGATATAGAAATGGCCAGGCGGTCGGAGGCAGAAGCAATCCATATTGCCTTTCCCGTATCCGATATTCAATTGGCGACAATGAAGAAGGAGTGGCATTGGGTAATTGACACTATTCCGGTTATGATTGAACAGGCAAGGCGTTCTTTTAACTATGTCAGTATCGGCATTCAAGATGCTTCCCGTTGTCTCAACAATCGTTTGGCCGAATCCATCGGCGTTGCCGTCCGGGCAAAAGCCAACCGTGTCCGCATAGCCGATACGGTGGGCATATTAACCCCGTTAAGCGCCGCAGAAGTGATTACCGGCATTAAAACGCTCTATCCTCTTCTCGACATTGACTTTCATGCCCACAACGATTTGGGAATGGCTACGGCAAATTGCATGACAGCATGGCAATCCGGCGCATCAAGCGTCAGCGTAACCGTGAACGGTTTAGGCGAAAGAGCGGGGAACGCTTCACTCGAAGAATTTCTGATGGCAGTCTCGCTGCATAGCGGGATAGAGAAATATAATTTAAAAGGTTTATTCTCGCTATGCCGTTATGTTTCAAAAATTTCCGGACGCCCTATCCCTCCCGGTAAGGCCATTTGCGGAGAAATGGTCTTTAGCCACGAATCGGGAATACATGCCGACGGTACCCTGAAAAATTTGCTGGCATTTCAACCGTTTGACGGGAAAAATGTCGGACGTGAAAGCTTCCAAAACGTATTTGGGACACATTCAGGCGCCGGCGCACTGAAATATTTCCTTGAGCAGCGGAATATTTTTGCAAGCGAAGATGAAATAATACTTCTAAAAAAGAAAATTCATCAATTATCGTTGGAAGAACGGAGAAATATATCCCCGATGGAAATACTTTCCACGTATGACAAAATGTTCTTTTTAAGAACATAACAGTATCATATTAATCAAAAAAAACAATATATTGCATTAAAACGAATTAATAATGACTGTATTTTCTACTTTTTACATATCTTTGCAAGGAAGTAAGATTGTATAGGTTATGTTTTGCGAAAAATTTAAACGAGATTGTTATGCCGAGACCGATTTGACATTTTTAGTCAATATCAGTAATAGCATTGCGCATAGCCAGGATATTTACAAGGATCTGGAATTAATCGCTAAAAAGATCTGTGAATATCTTCATGCCCAATACTGTATCTTCACGCTTGTGGATCATTATCAAAACAAAATAATGATCGATTCGGCATACGGGCTTACCAATGAAGAAAAGAAAAAAGGAATTTACAAGATCGGAGAAGGAATAATCGGCGAGGTGGTCAGCAACGAAAAGCCGATCATTGTCCCCGATATATTTAAAAGTGATAAATTCTTAAATAGAATCAGCATTGTTCCGCAAGAAT
>JAIRLL010000324.1 GCA_031259505.1 Tannerella sp. | reverse complement strand
TTCATGGAGACCTCTCTGGCGCAGATCAAAGCCGAAATTGCACGGAACAGGGAACGCTCCGGCTGGCACGAAATCTTCAAGCCGTGGCTGCGTAACGCTTTGATTATTGCGGTGGGAATTATGTTCTTCCAGCAGTCGGTCGGCATCAATACGATTATGTACTACTGTCCCAAAATCTTCCTGATGGCAGGCTTTGCCGATAACATTTCGGCGATATGGGCGTCGGTAGGCGTGGGTATTGTGAATGTCGTTTTTACAATCGTGTCTCTTTACTTCGTGGACAGGCTCGGACGGCGCAGACTGTATTTTCTGGGCATGAGCGGAATATTTGTATCGCTCGTATGTCTGGCGCTCTGTTTCGCTTTTAATCACGCCCTGGGCGACGCCGGAAAATGGCTGTCCATCCTGCCTGTATTTCTGTACATTATTTTCTTCGCCGTCAGCATCGGACCGCTGGGCTGGCTGATTATTACCGAAATATTCCCGCTTAAAGTGCGGGGATTAGGTTCTTCCCTCGGCTCGCTGAGCGTTTGGGTATTCAACAGCATTGTGGCATTCACTTTCTTCAAGATCGTGAAAGCCTTTACGGTTTCCGGCACGGAAATAATCATTCAGGGCGAATCGGCGGGCAATCCTGCCGGCGCTTTCCTGTTCTACGCCCTCATTGCGCTGGCCGGCATCATCTGGGGATACTTCTACATCCCCGAAACGAAAGGCGTCGCGCTGGAAAAAATCGAAAAGCACTGGCGCAACGGAGGCAGCCCGCGCACGCTGAACAGACAGGATTCGGAAAAAGAGGCGCTATGAAAAGATTCACATAATTTCAGAATTTTCAAAATTTACAAATATGTTAATTTTGAAAATTCTGTCATTCTGTTATATTTTTTCCCGGATTCTTCGTTTCAGTACTTTTCGCAGAATCATGCCGCGCGCAGTATATTTACTTCTGCCTGTGCGTGGCTGTTCATCTAAATTCTTTCCTGCTCCTCTGTTTCTTCGATTTCGCCCAGGCACCGGCAGGCGCCGGCGACGCTGGAAATGTGTCTGATGACGATGCTGCGCTTGCCGCCCTGTTCGCGGAACTGGCAGGCGCGGGGATGGCGGCTTACGTAGGCGATGATTTTGCCGAAGGTTCGACTCTGAAAATAAGGGCTGCCGGGCGCGGAGGGCAGGTACATGACCATCATGCCGTTTTTGAGCGTCAGCCGTTCGATGCCCAGACGCTTTGCCGATTTGCGCAGGCTGACGACGCGTATCAGTTCTTCGCCTTTTTCGGGGATTTTGCCGAACCGGTCGGTCAACTTGCTGACGAATGCGGCGAGTTGCCTGTCGTCGGCTATCGAGTTCAGTTCGCGGTAGACGGCGACGCGCTCGGAGTCGCTTGGGATATAGGTCGGCGGGAACATCAGTTCCAGGTCGCTTTCGATCAGCGTTTCACGCACGTAGCGTTCGGCCGTATCGTCGTCGGCCGGCGCGAAAAGGTCGGAAAACTCGTCGGTCTTGAGTTCGTCGACGGCTTCTTCGAGTATTTTCTGATACGTTTCGTATCCCAGATCGGCAATGAATCCGCTTTGTTCGGCGCCGAGTATGTTGCCTGCGCCACGGATGTCGAGGTCCTGCATGGCAATGTGGATGCCGCTGCCGAGTTCGGACAGGTTTTCGATGGCCTGCAGGCGGCGGCGCGATCCGGAGGGGAGCGACGAGAGGGGCGGCGAGAGGAGATAGCAGAACGCTTTGCGGTTGCTTCGTCCGACGCGTCCGCGCAACTGATGCAGTTCCGAAAGGCCGAACCGGTGGGCGTCGTTCACGATGATGGTGTTTGCGTTCGGTATGTCGAGACCGTTCTCGACAATGGCGGTCGAAATCAGCACGTCATATTCGCAGTTGACAAAGTCGAGGATGATTTTTTCCAGTTTGTCCGGTTCCATCTGTCCGTGCCCGACGGCGACGCGCGCGTCGGGGACTTCGCGGCGGACAAGTTTTTCCATTTCGGCGATATTCTGTATGCGGTTGTTGATGAAAAAAGTCTGTCCGTTGCGGCTCATTTCGAATTCGATGGCTTCGCGAATGATATCTGCGTTGAAGCGCTGCACCTCTGTCTGCACGGGATAGCGGTTGGGTGGCGGAGTGTGGATGTTGCTCAGGTCGCGCGCGCCCATCAGCGAGAATTGAAGCGTGCGGGGGATGGGCGTCGCCGTCATGGTGAGCGTGTCGACGTTCGTCTTCATGCGGCGGAGTTTTTCCTTGACGGCCACGCCGAATTTCTGTTCCTCGTCGATGACGAGCAGCCCCAGGTCTTTGAAGACGACGTCGCTGCTCACCAGCCGGTGCGTACCTATAAGGATGTCCAGCTTGCCGTCTTTCAACTGCTGGAGTATATTTTTGATGCCGGACGTCGAGCGGGCGCGGCTGATGTAGTCGACCGTGCAGGGGAAATTTTTCAGCCGTTCGGAGAATGTCTTGAAATGCTGGAAGGCGAGCACGGTAGTGGGGACGAGCACGGCCACCTGTTTGTTGTCGGCCACAGCCTTGAAAGCGGCGCGGATGGCTACTTCGGTTTTGCCGAACCCGACGTCGCCGCAAATCAGGCGGTCCATCGGGCGGTCGCTTTCCATGTCGGCTTTCACTTCGGCGGTGGTTTTCATCTGGTCGGGCGTGTCTTCGTAGATGAAGCCTGCCTCGAGTTCGTCCTGAAGAAAGCTGTCGGGACTGAAAGCAAATCCTTTCTCCTGCCGCCGCAGGGCGTAGAGGCGAATCAGGTCGCGGGCAATGTCTTTGACTTTTTTCTTCGTACGCTCTTTCATGCGTTCCCATGTCCGGCTGCCAAGTTTGTGCAGCGCGGGCGGTTCGCCGTCTTTACCCCTGTATTTGGACAGTTTGTGCAGCGAATGGATGCTGACAAAGATCGTGTCGCTGTTGCTGTATATCAGTTTGACGGCTTCCTGCATCCGTCCGTTCACTTCGATGCGGACAAGTCCTCCGAACTGCCCGATGCCGTGGTCGACGTGCACGATGAAATCGCCCGTCGTGAACTGGTTCAGTTCCTTGAGCGAAAGCATCATCTTCCCGCTGCGCACGCTGTCGCTCGCGAGGCTGTATCTGTGGTATCGCCCGAAAATCTGATGATCGGTGAAGATGCACATCTTTACCGTATGGTCGATGAAGCCGGAATGAAGGGTTCTGTCTACGTGCGTGAAGGGAATCTCGTCGCCACGGTCGTGGAAAATGGCGCGCAGGCGTTCGGCCTGTCCGGGGTTGCCGGTCGAGAGATAGAGGGTATATCCTTTGTCGAGATATTCATGGAACGAGCGGCTTGCCTGGTCGAAGTTTTTCTGATACAGCGGTTGCGGTTCGCTGTCGAAGGATATGACGGCGGCTGTGCCGGACATCTTCCCGCCTGTCTGCACGAGGCGGAATGAGGCAACGGATTCGACATATTCCATTTTATTCATCAGCATCCCGCGCATGTCTTCGACGGAGGCAAACGATTCCTCTTCGCCGGCGACAGGCTTTTCGTGCCACAGGCTGTCGATCCGTTCCGCGCACCATGCCGGATCGGAGGCAACGACAAGGGCGTCTTCGGGCAGCAGACTGAAGAGCGGCACGCGCGCCTGACTGCGCCGGTTCGTTTCGGACACGATGGTGACGTCGTGAATTTTTTCCCTGGACAGTTGCGTGTCGATGTCGAACGTGCGAATGCTTTCAACTTCGTTTCCAAAGAAATCAATGCGGTAGGGGTATCCGTTCGAAAAGGAGAAGACGTCCATGATGCTGCCGCGTATGGCATACTGTCCAGGCTCGTAGACGTAGTCGGTCTGTTCGAAACCCAGCGTATCGAACATGTCGGCGACGAAGAGGCTGTCTACCGTCTCGCCCGTATGTATCTGGATGGTGTTTGCCCGCAGCGTTTCGCCGGACGGCACTTTCTCGGCCAGCGCGTCGGGAAAGGTGACGATGACAGCTTCGCGCCGACAGTCGCCATAAAGCGTCATGAGCGCTTCGGTACGGAGGATTTCGTTTGCCGCATCGGGATGTCCGTATTTGATATGCCTGCGATATGCGGACGGGAAGAAATGGATACGCCCGTCGTTGCCGGTCATCTGCATGAGATCGCTGTAAAAATAGCCCGCATCTTCGATGCTGTCGAGAATGCACAAAAAACAGCCTCCACGCTTCATGAAAAGCGAGGCAGTTGTCATTGCCATTCCCGACCCTTTCAGTCCTTTCAATGAAACGTTCTGTCGCCTGTCCTTTTTTTCTGTCAAGGAACAAATGACTTTTATCTGCGGGTGAGCTGCATAAAGCGCTACCAGTTCGGAAAGATTCAAATTCTATGAATGTTAAAATCGTATGCAAAATTACATGATACTTTTGGATTTCCAAGCGCACGGAATGAAAAAAGTTTTTTTTACATAGGACAAGGCGGCGTTTAATCGTGAATAAAGGGCTAAGAAGCGGGGGAAAGCGATGCAGCACGGAAGAATCTAAACACAAAGCACGGAGATTGTGTTGTTCCTCCATACATTATATATATACACACCCGTCATGTCGGAAACAGGGAGAAACGCAGAGATATGGTTTTGTCTGCTGACTTTAGGGGAAATTATAAACATGCCGGTTTCATAGCCGTTCCCCACTCCTGCATTTATTATGCCGCACGCAGTATAAAAGCGGGAAACTTGAACTGTTTATTCCGCATCCCTTTGGCGACTGTCTGAAAGACGCCGCTTCAGATCGGCTATCTCACGGTCTTTCTCTTCAAGGAATTTTTCTTTCTCCTCAATGACTTTATCCTTCTCGCCAAGTTCCTTTTCGAGTTTCTCCCGTTTCTCCTCTCCCATTTTCAATCCCTGATCGATTCCCTCGTCGCGCGAGGTGGCAATAACGCTCCTGTCATGACTGGCCTGTACGCGGTGATGATCATAGTCGCGCTTTTCCTCGTCGCTCAGGTTGTTGTAGTTCAGCTTTTCACGGGCAACGGACAGACCCGGAGCCGTAAATTCGTCGGGGATACTGCTGTTCTTGAGATAGTATATCCACTCGTCGAGACTGTCTCCGGCCACGTCACTGAAGTCGTTCACCCGAAGGATATAATACTCCGGGAACAGGTCGCCAGCCACCGTCTTACGGTAGATTTTCTGCTGATTCTCGCTCAACTGCAGCAGGTCATGGTGATGGATGCCGTAGAATTCGTTCCGACCGTGATAGACGTAGTCCCTGCCTGCTCCCAGTCCGAAATAGACGATGTTGATGTGGTACACTTTCCTGACATGAAGATATTCGTCGCCTTCCTGAAGGCTCTCCGTCACGGCTTTGGAGGCGCCGTAGAGCATCCGGTGAAAATAATCCGCCTGAGAATCGATTTGCAGTTCGATGATGAAGATTTCATTTCTGTCATTTTCGGTCAGGATGTCTACACGGTTGAATTTGTCGTCCGGATATGTCTTGTTGCTGTCGCTCTCTCCGATATTCCGGATGGTAATGTTTTCCCCCAGCAGGACGGTCAGAAAACCCTCCAGCACGTCAAAATTAGCCTTGTCGCGAAGCAGACGCTTCAGCGCCCAGTCGAAACGTATCAGATTCCGTCGGCCTGTTTTGTCTCTGATTTCCATATTGCTTTCCGTTTATACTGTTATCTGTGCAAAAATAATACTTTTTTCTTTTCCGGCGCCTCTTCTCATAATAATATACTGCGCACGGCATGATTTTGTGGTATTATTTTACCGGATTGCTTCAGGCTACGCCTTCGCAATGACGCGACGGCGGACTGCAGTGACACGGCGGGACTGTCCGCCATCCATCAGAAAAATCAAAAAAATCAAAGTTCGGACGTCATCATGCCGGCGCCTTTTGCATCATGTACTCTGCAAAAGTACACATATATAAAGGAAAAGTACAGGTATACCGGAACAAAGTACAGATGAATTTTGTAAAAGTACAGGTGTACCGGAGCAAAGTACAGATGTACTTTGCCAAAGTGCAGGTGTACCGGAGCAAAGTACAGATGAATTTTGCCAAAGTACAGATGTACCGGAACAAAGTACGGATAAATTATGAAAGAATACGGATGTACTTTGCCGGAGTACAGACCGCGGCTGGATATATCGTCATGCGTTCAGCTTCGGACGCGGAGCATTGGAAATCTGAGGAAGGGATAAGAAAATGTTTTCCGGATAAAAAGCAACGAATTAATTCTCCGCAGGAGATACACATATCGCAATTTTCAGTATATTTGCTGCCGTTTTAAACGAAAATAATGGAAAAGCAACTACTACTTGGCGACGAAGCGATTGCCCGCGCGGCTGTCGACGCCGGACTGTCAGGGGTCTATTCTTATCCCGGCACGCCTTCGACGGAGATAACCGAATATATACAGAATTCGGCGACAGCGCGCGAACGCGGCATCCGCAGCCGCTGGTGCACAAACGAAAAGACGGCAATGGAAGCGGCGCTGGGAATGAGCTACGCCGGCAAGCGCACACTGTGCTGCATGAAACACGTGGGAATGAACGTGGCGGCAGACTGTTTCATGAACGCCGCCATGAGCGGAATACACGGTGGAATGATCATCGTCTCGGCTGACGATCCCTCGATGCACTCGTCGCAAAACGAACAGGACAACCGTTTCTACGGACATTTTGCAATGATACCGATGCTCGAACCCTCCAGCCAGCAGGAAGCCTACGACATGGTTTACGACGGTTTTGAACTGTCCGAAACGCTGGGTTATCCCGTCCTGCTGCGTATCACGACACGCCTGGCACATTCGCGGGCCGGCGTTGCCGTCCGTCCGTCCAGACCGCAGAACCCGCTGCAGTGTCCCGCCGACGGACGCCAGCGATACATACGGCTGCCCGTCAACGCCCGCCGGCGATACAGGGAACTGCTTGCCGCGCAGGACAGGATGACTGAGGCATCCGAAAAGTCTGCCTACAACCGGTATTTCGACGCCCCGGACAAAAAGCTGGGAATCATCACGACGGGGCTTGCATTCAATTATCTCGTCGAGAACTGTCCCGATGGATTCGAGCATCCGGTGCTGAAAATCTGCCAGTATCCCCTACCCGTCCGCCTAATTGCTCAACTGGCGGAAGAATGTGACGGGATACTGATGCTCGAAGAAGGCTCTCCCTTCGTGGAATCGCAGTTGAAAGGTCTTTTAGGAATCGGGCTGAAAGTAAAGGGACGTCTGGACGGCACACTTTCACGCGACGGCGAACTGACGCCCGACGCGGTCGGCCGGGCGCTCGGCAAGCCGGTCAATACGTACTACGCCGTACCCGGCATTGTCGAAAAACGCCCGCCCGCGCTGTGCCGGGGATGCGGCCACCGCGACCTGTTCGACGCCCTGAACGAAAACCTCAAGGAATACGACGACCCGAAAGTATTCAGCGACATCGGCTGCTATACGCTGGGAGCGCTGCCGCCATTGCGTGCAATAGACACCTGTATCGATATGGGCGCATCCATCACCATGGCCAAAGGTGCGGCAGACGCAGGCGTTTTTCCGTCCGTGGCGGTGATTGGCGATTCCACCTTTACCCATTCGGGCATGACGGGGTTGCTGGACTGCGTCAACGAAAACAGCAACGTGACGATCATCATCTCCGACAACGAAACCACGGCAATGACCGGCGGACAGGATTCGGCGGGAACAGGACGTCTCGAAGCCATCTGCACCGGCATCGGCGTGGCCGAAGAGCATGTCCGCGTCTTTGTCCCTCTCGCGAAAAATTTCGAGGAGATGAAGACGATCATCCGTGAAGAAATCGAATACCGGGGCGTTTCCGTACTGATACCGCGCCGCGAATGTATCCAGACATTATCAAGAAAGAAAAAAGAGAAAAGAAAATGAAGACAGACATTATTTTGTCGGGCGTAGGCGGACAGGGCATCCTTTCGATAGCTGCCGTCATCGGCGGAGCGGCCGTCAGAGACGGACTGTACATGAAACAGTCCGAAGTGCACGGCATGAGCCAGCGGGGCGGCGACGTGCAGTCGAACCTGCGTCTGGCCGACAAGCCGATTGCTTCCGACCTGATTCCCCTGGGACAGGCCGACCTGATCATCTCGCTCGAACCGATGGAAAGCCTGCGATACCTGCCCTGGCTGAAAAAAGACGGATGGCTGGTTACGAATATCCGCCCGTTCGTCAACATACCGGACTATCCCGAAATGGAAAAGATACATGCCGAACTGGAGAAACTGCCGCATACAGTAGCGCTCGACGTCGAAACCATTGCAAAAGAGACGGTCGGCTCTCCGCGTACAGCCAACATCGTCATGCTGGGCGCTTCGACGCCTTTCGTCGGCATCGGATACGACAGGATCGCCGACGGCATACGTTCGGTTTTCGGACGCAAGGGAACGGAAGTCGTGGAAATGAATCTCAAGGCGCTGCAGGCGGGATATGATGCGGCAAGAGAATATTCGGGATTCAAGATTTAAGATTGAAATTTATGAAGAAAAAAAATGCATTCGTCCTGTTTTGTCTCTTGGCGGCTTTTGCCCGTCTTGCGGCGGCTCAGGAAAAAGACGCGGACGACGCGGTCTCGATCGGCGACACGATGCCAGCCTTCGTCATTACGACGGACGACGGTACGCAAACGCCCTCTTCACGGTTCGACGGGAAAGTGGCGCTGATAAATTTCTTTGCCACGTGGTGTCCGCCCTGCCAGCTCGAACTCGCGGAAATAGAAAAAACACTCTGGCCGGAATACGGGAAAAGGGACGATTTTGCGCTGCTGGTCATCGGTCGGGAACATTCCGGCGCCGAGTTGGAGAAGTACGGCGCGAAGAAAGGCTTTTCATTTCCGCTGTATCCCGACAAAGACCGCAAAATCTTCGCATCGTTTGCAACGCAACTTATTCCGCGCTCGTATCTGATGGACAGAAACGGAAAAATAATCTTCACCGCAAAAGGCTATTCCGAAAGGGAGTTCGACAATCTACTGAAAGCCATCGACCGCGCCCTGCTTCAATAATAATAGCGGCCGCTGCCTACGCGGACAATGGTTACTTCCGCCTGGCGGACGCTTTTTTCTATCGTCTCGTCGGGCAGATACTTGAACGGCTGACCGTAGAGGCCGATGTAGTACAGATCGGCATTGATGACGTATTCGTTGGTTATGGGCGACCTGCCATATCGGAGCACGTTGCAGACGTATGCCGCATTTTCCTGCTTCGTCTGCACGCCGTTGTCGTCGACCGTAGCCAAAGGGATGTGATAAACCTCTCCCGGAGATTCCTCAATGACGATTTCAGCCGCACCCTCCGGATTCTGCAGGTCGGGATACCTGTAGTATACCATGACAGGCGTCTGGCCAGGCCTTTCGACACGCGCCCAACTCAGATGACCCGCCGAATTGTAGTGATAATCGACTTTGGCCTGCAGGCGTCCGTATTCGTATGTCGTGACATTTTCGGCAAAATAATTGTCGTTCAGGATAACCTCGGTCAGTATCCCGTTGTATGAATAAACGATGTCGCCGCTACCCTCGCCATATTTGACGATGGCGCTACTCGTGTTCCACGTCACCGTATTGTCGCTGCCGGAAACGACGCCCTTGCGCAATCCCATTAGTTTTACGTTTTTATCGCTGCGGTCAAAAACAAATTCACTATATGCCGAATCGTTTGAATAGCCTTTAAGCCCTCGCGCATATATAGTATCAAGCATTCTGATTCTACCTTCGGGCAGAGGTATCTCATGCGCTTCGCATCCTGCAAGGCATAGCAGAACTGTCATAAAAACAGTTCTCATGCAGATAAATTGTGTACAGTAATTTTTCATATCTCCTTTCATTCAATTTTGCGACAGCAAAGATAAGCATAAATCTAATGTGCGGCATAAGAAATTATCGTTAAAAAATCATCCTCCGCCGCACATCTTTCAATGTCTTTGTCCATAGCGGCAAACGGTTGCTGCGATGAATGGCAGATGACATAAAAATACATAATCCTGCTTCCTGTCTGTTAAATGGACACTTTACCGTGCATATTTGTGGAAAAAATGCAGTTATGATTGCGGATAAATCTCCGGAGTCTGAACTGCGCATCGAAAATATTCAGGGTTTAATTCCTGCAAAAGGCGCGGAGATTATAGAAGCCAGCGTCGACGGGCAGACGGAAGTTTCCGACGAAGAAAAATGTCGGATACAGACAAAACAGGACACGCCACAGCAGGAATGCAGCCGCGAACGGCTGCACAAATGCCGCGTGCTATACACACATCATGTTCGGCTTCGACATCGCGAAATCATCCCCGCAAGGCTTCCATCTCCCCTGCCCTCTTCAGTATTTTTGTCCCGAGCAGTCGTGCGCCCGACGCGGTAATAAGGTAATCCTCTTCGTTGCGAATGCCGCCAAAACCACGGTAGGCTTCCACCCTGTCGTAGTTGATGAACGAGGCAAACTTTTTCTCGCTTCGCCACAGGTCTATCAGTTCAGGAATAAAATAGATTCCCGGCTCGACGGTATGCACGAAGCCCGGCTCCAGCACGCGCGCAAGTCTGAGTGAACGGCGTCCAAACTGCCGGCTTTTCGGCTGTCCGTCGTGACCGACATATATCTCGCCCAGATTCTCCATGTCGTGCACATCAAGCCCCATCATGTGTCCCAGTCCATGCGGATAGAAAAGTGCATGTGCACCTTCGCGAACAGCATCTTCCGCGTCCCCGCGCATCAGCCCCAGCGCCGTCAGACCTTCCACGATCACGCGGGCTGAAATGTCATAGACCGCCTCAAAGCGGATTCCCGGACGCAGCGCCGCTACCGCCGCCTCGTGGCAGGCAATCTGAATATCGTATATTTCGCGCTGACGCGGCGTAAACACGCCATCGGCCGGAACGGTAGACGACAGGTCGCCTGCATATCCCATTTCCGTTTCTGCTCCTGCATCTGTCAAAAACAGGTCGCCGCTCCTGATCATGTTTCCATGATAATGATTGTGCAGCGTCTGCACGTTGACGGTGGCGATGGTCGGGAACGAAAGCCCGTAATTATGCCTGCGGGCGACAGTCTCGATTTCGGCGACCACTTCATATTCGTACCGTCCGGGACGCACTGCCTGCATGGCGGCAAGATGCATCTCCGCCGTCACGCGGCACGCCCGTTCGATTTCGGCCACCTCCTCCTCCGTCTTGTAGTTGCGCAGATTGACGACGGCCTTCACGAAATCAAGCGACGGCTGCGCGCCCAACGGCTGCACGCCGAGCAGCGTCCACAACCGGACGCTGTGTTCCGCGCGATACGGCGGCAGATAGTGCACCCGCTGCCCCTGGCGGACAGCCTCCTTCACATACGCCTCCAACTCACCCGAAAGCAGCACCTGCTGAATGCCCGCAAGATAGCACTTCTCGCGCAGAGACGGCTGCGCGCCCATCCACACGATGTCGTCCATCGTCAGTTCGTTTCCGAAAATAATTTCTCTGTCATTGTCGATATCAATCACCGCAGCCAGTCCGGCAAACGGTAAACCGAAAAAATACAGAAACGTCGAATCTTGCCTGAACGGATAGCAGTTGTCTGCGTAATTCGCACCCACCCAGTCGTTTCCGAGAAAAAGCAATAAACCTTTCCCGACAGTCTTTTTCAGCGCATTGCGCCTTTGAATATAAGTTTCTCTTTCAAACATAAACTATTAATTTTTGTGTCGAAAGCAAAGATAAAGCATAAAACAGATAAAATACGCTTGCATCCACATTTTTTTTGCTACATTTGTGAATTATTATCTGACAAGTTCAAAAAAGATATGTTATACGAGGTCACGACAGCTTCGGAACTACCGAACGAAACTACCTTCGGCTCGAAGGCGGCAAGTGTGTCGTCACGGCCTGACGACGCCTGCCGTCAGGCATTTCTGCAACAGTTGGGACTGAAAGAAATCAGGAACGGCGCGGACAGCCTGCTTACACCGCTGCAGGGTCGTAACTGGACGCTGAGTTTCGACAACCTCACCGCCGCCCTGAAGCTGCTGCCCGAACAGCCAAAACAGAAAACAGGCCGCACAGCGCTCTCCATGCTGTCATACGTGATCGAAAAAATGGACAAAACACATCCGCTGCCGCAGTATGTTGTTTCATATATGTGTCGCGACATCGTGACGCGTACCGTCCTGCAGCGCTTCAACGAGACAATTGGCTGCAAGTGTACCGGCCTTAGAGACCTGTCGTACATGATAGGCGACAACGTGGCCGAAGCAAACGAAATGTTCAACGCCATCCGCTATTGCGATCCCGCGACAGGTTCGGGGCGCTTCCTTGCTGCACTGATGAACGAAATCATCGCCGTCAAATCGCAACTCGGCATTCTGGCGGACAGGGACGGCAATCCGCTGTTTCAGTACAAAATCGTCGTGGACGGAAACAGGCTGGCAGCGCTGGACAAGAAATATTTCAATGAACACACGTTCGACCCGGCCAGTTCCGAAAGCCGGAGAATCCAGGAAACGTTTCTGAACGAGAAACGGATTTGCATCGAAAAACTTCTGTACGGCGTCGACGTCGCCCTCCTGCCGGCCACGCTCTGCCGCCTGAGGCTGTGGCGCGAAATGCTGAAACACGCCTGCTGGCAAGGCAAACTGTCGATTCCTCCGCCCGTCGAGAGTAACGTGCGCTGTGGCGACGCACTCGTCAGCCACTTTTCAATCAACGAAAACCTGCAGGCCGTATTCAAACGCATCGGATACAGCGCCGTCGAGTACCGAAAACTCGCAAAAGACTGCAAAAAAGCCAGGACACGCGAAGAAAAAGAAAATCTGACAAGAATCATCACGCTGATAAAAGACAAGATGCTGCACGAAATAGCATGGGACGAAAAGCACGGCGAAGAATTGCGAAAATGGAAGCAGGTGCTGGAAGACCTCAAGTCGCCCAGCCTCTTCACACCGGATGCCGAATCAGAAAAAGTTCTTTCCGAAAAACGGCGCGAGGCCGAACTGAAAGTCGACAGGTACAGACAGAAATCGGCGGCGCATAAAAACAGTCCCGTATACGAAAAAGCCGTCGAATGGCGATACGAATTTCCCGAACTGCTGGACGACGCGGGCGACTTTGTCGGGTTCGACGCCATCATCGGCAACCCGCCCGACACGCAAAAAGAACTCCCCGGCGGCTCGGACGCATACAGGCAAATGCACTACAAAACCTTCGACCAGACGGGCGAAGTGTCAAGCCTTTTCTGCGAGTTGGGAAACAAAATCATGCGTCCCGACGGCTTCCTTTCATACATCGCCTCCTGCAGTTGGATGCGCTCGGTCACGGCCGGCAAGATGCGCAGGTA
>JAIRLL010000321.1 GCA_031259505.1 Tannerella sp. | reverse complement strand
TCATTCCGCAAAGTTAATCTTTTTTTGATTGTGCGTAACACGAGTTACTTATTTCGCATCCCTAAGCAGGAAGCTGCGCTGTCTTTATATCTGCTTATGATGAATGATTTCCTTTCATTTTAAACGGGATGGCGGCTTTGCGCCGCCATCCCGAATTTTGTACTTACATATCAGGAGACGCTTTCGGCGCCTGTTTACTGCACGAGGTGCGCATAGAGGTTGCCTATCCTGTATTCGAACGTAACGGAAGCGTTCGGCACCACGTTGATGATTTTAATCATGCCGTAGTACGTCTGGCTCGCGCCCGTTCCCGTGACAGCCTTGAAGATATAGATGCCTTCGCCCGCAACGGGTTCGGCTGTCGTCGTCTTCTCGCCTGCTTCGAATGCGGCAATCGCGTCGTTGGAGTTGTTGACGGTATACATCTCCGACGTCGACGGTACAAATTCTATTTTGCCGCCGGCTGCCAGCCATGCCGTTCCGCCCTGCAATGCCAGGGCTTCGGTCGCAACGAGAATCGCATTTCCGGCCGTTTCCGCCACGTTACTGTCGGTGATGGGATCAAGGCCGGCTTTTACATTCACTGTCGCCGTTCTCTTGAAGAAGAAATAGGGATCCTGAACGGTTGCTTCGGTCGTAATCACGTCGGTGTAACCGTCCTTTTCGGCGGTAAATCTGTAGAACAGCTTTTCTCTGTCGGCCGGGAAGTCAGTCCCCGCGATGGGTACGAGAAACGTCTTCTCGTCCTGCCGCTCAGTGGACACTGCCGTCCAGTTGACCTCGTCGGCGCTGCGCTGAGCAAGCAGTACGCCGGTGTAGGCGGCCGATTTCGGTTCGACCGTTACTTCGAAATAAGCTGTTTCGCTGTTGCGGGCTACGGTGATTTCCACTCCGCTCACTTGCGGTTTGCTTGTAGAAATGGCCGGTTCGACGGTCACTCTTTTAACCGCATAGTCGGTCTTGCCGGCAAAAGTAACTGTCACGTAGTCGCCTGCATTATTCAGTTTGGCTTCTGCACGGGAATATGAAACGGTTGCTTTCAGATCGCCTCCGACAGTCACCTTTTTCTGCGTACCGGCAAGGGGAAGCAACTGTTCGCTGCCGCCCGACGGGGTCTGCAACTGCAAACATTCTACGGTCAGTTCATCGCCCGATTTTGCATTGGGCAGATAGCCTGTTACCGAAAATTCAGCATCAAGCGTGCTTATCCCCGTTGTGGTTGCGCTCGAAATATCGGTGAGTATCACATTTCCATTCGCATCTCTCGGAATAGGGTAATGGTCGCCTTCTTCCGTACAGCTGATGATGAACATCAGCGCTGATAATATAACTATTATTTTATTCATAATCTTCAATGATTTTAATTGTCAAATAAATTACTTCACCGTTAGTGTCCGGTTCCAGTCTGAACGGGAAGCCAGCCACCGTTTTGTTCGCAGTCGTAGTTGTTTTTAATCTCGTCGGCCGAAACAGGCGTCAGCAGATGTTTCGGTTCGAAGCGGTGATTGAAACTTACCGGCTGGTGGCCTACGAAGTTCTCGAGCGTCCGGAATTCGCCGTTGCCGTCGACAAGCGCTTTCCGCGTGCGGCGCATATCCCAGAGCATCCTGTTCTCGAACACAAGCTCGTAAGCGCGTTCGCTCATGATGTCGAAAAGCGTAAGACCGTCGGCAGCGTATTCGGGCAGTCCTGCGCGCGTGCGGATCTCGTTGATGCCCTTCACGATGTCGTTACCGGGCACGTTCACGCCCAGATAGTTCAGCGTCCAGTTCACTTCCGTGAGCATCAGCAGCACGTCGGCATAGCGATACAAACTGAAATTGATGTTCGGATGGGCTGTTTCCTTCACGGCCAGTTCGTCGTAGTACTTAAAGAGGAACGCGACGGGGAACTTGGGCGCGGGGCTTTCGTTCGGGTCGTGTTTCGGCGCTTTCGTATCGCTGTAATAGAAATATACTCTGTCTTTAATACGCACGTCGGCAGGATTATACGAGTTATAATAAGCCGTACTCGGCACGCCCGTTCCACATTCCGTTCCGAACACGGACGTATAAAGCGTCAGCGGCACAAACATTTGCACGGGGAACTCGCTTACGCTGGCCATGTAGTTGATCTGGAAGATGGCGCCGCCCTTGTTGTTCATCTCCGGATTACGCAAATCCGAAAAATCGCCGAGAGGATACTGTCCGTAAAGCGCGTCGAGAAGAGCTTTCGATTTCTGGAGCAAATCTTTTGCGCTCTGCGTGTTCACCGGATATTCGGTGGCCGACCACGACGCTTCCGTACACCATGCCTTGTCGGGGTTCGTGGCCACCTCCTGATAGGGGTATCCCGCCATTGTCAGATAGACGTCGGCGAGGATGGCACGGACGGCGTTTTTGCTGATGCGGCCATCCGTCGTCTTGTCGGGAAGCGGACTTTGGAGAGCCGATTCCAGATCGGGCACGATAATCTCGTCGTAGATTTTCTTCAGTGAGGTGCGCGGCTGGTAGGATTCGGCTATGCTCGAAACCACGGATGCGTTATATACTACGTCGCCGTAGAAACGGACGAGGCAAAAATAGTAGAAAGCGCGCAGCGTGCGTACTTCGCCCAGATAATAGGCTTTGTCGGTTTCGGACATGTCGGAGATGGTCGGAATCTTTTCGATGGCAAGGTTGCAGTCTCTTACGCCCTGATACCAGTTGCTCCAGCGTCCTTTTGCGGTCGACTGTTCGCCGGTCTGGGCGCCTTCTTCATATTCGAAGAGGCGCGCTCCCATATATTGCGAATAGGCTTTGCCGGTCATATATTCGAGGCAGTTGAACTGGTTGCCGCCCCAGTCGGTCGTTCCGTCTGTCCAGCCGCGTAAAGAACGGTATGCACCGGTAGCAAATGCTATACCTGCGTCGCGGCTCGTCAGTTCGGACTCGGTGGTAAGCGATCCGGTCGGGTTTTCCGCCAGAAAGTCGCTGCATGAACCTGTAATCAACAGGCCGAGTGCGATAGCTAAATATAATTTTATATATTTCATTTGTTTACAATTTTAGAGTTAAAACTTCAAGTTAATTCCGAATGTGTACGACATCGGGCGCGGATACTGGTAGAAGTCCATGTGCGGCGTAAGAGAATCCATGTTGTCGGTATCGCTGCCTTCCGGATCGTAACCTGCGTATTTGTCTATACAGAAGATGTTCCGGCCTGCCACATACAGACGGAGGTTGCCGACGCCGAGTTTATTTGCAATCGTTTTGGGCAGGTTATAACCCAGCGCTATACCTTCGCCACGGATATACGATGCGTCTTCGATCCAGTGCGTATCGGGATACGTGTCGTAGCGTGCGCCGCCATAGCCGGCTTTCAACTGGGCAATCGACGCGTTCTGATAGTCGGGACGCCATGCGTTCAAGACCGTTACCTTATTATTACTCAACGTCTGACGGTCTTCGCCGGAGTGATTTGTACGGTTCTGGATTTTGGCGCCGTAGGACACTCTGATGTCAAGACTGAAGTCGAAATTGCCATATTGCAGACGGTTGTTGAAGTCCATTTCCCATTTCGGGAAGGCGCTCCCGATCAGGTAGCCGTCGCCGCTGAAGTCGATACGTCCGTCGTTGTTACGGTCTTCGTATTTCAGGTCGCCCGGCAGACGGTTGTATTTAGCTGCTTCCGAGACCTCTTCGGTCGACCAGGTGCCCAGACGGTTCATTCCCCAGAAACTGGCAATCGACTCGCCTTCGCGCAGTACGGTGTTCGAGCCGCCTACCCATCCGTTTCGCAGTATATCTGCTCCGGTCGGACCTAATTTGAGGATTTTGTTCTTGTTGGCGCTCCATGCAATATCGGTAGACCAGTTGAGGTTTTTCGTCTGAATATTGACCGTATTGAGTGCAATTTCAAAACCCTTGTTTTCCACGTTTCCGTAATTCTGCTTTACCGTTCCGGTTGTGGTCGAAATAGGCAGTGGAACGTCGAGCACCATGTCCGTAGTCTTCTTGTAGTAGTAGTCTACCGACAGGGCTACGCGGTTGTTGATTATGCCGATGTCGATACCGGCATCATATTGCAGCGTACGTTCCCATTTCAGGTCGGGATTGGCCATCGAACTCGGGTACAGGCCGGTATACACGGCGCCGTTCAGCGGCACGTTGGTCGACCCGATGAAACCCTGCGTCACATAGCGGCCGATATCTTCGTTACCTGTTTCACCGGCGCTGAGACGGATTTTCAGGTTCGACAGTTTATCGACGTCTTTCAGAAAATCTTCTTCCGAAGCTCTCCATGCAACCGAGCCGGAGGGGAAGAATCCGTACTTCGTGTTTTCTCCGAAGCGCGACGATCCGTCGTAACGGCCTGTCACCGTGAACAGATACTTGCTCCTGTAGCCGTAGTTGACACGCATGTAGTAGGAATTGAGCGAGTTTTGACCGTCTCCGCTTGATGGCGACGGGCGCGTTTTCGTACCTACGCCGATATTGTGCCATCCGTAGAAGTCGTCGAAGAACGTATTGTTCGAAATATTGAAGTCTTCGTAATTATACCGCGACCAGGTAGCTCCCAGCATGGCTGTAAGCGAATGGGTTCCAAGGAATGTTTTGTTGTAGGTAAAATAGTTTTCATTCTGCCATTCCGTCCATTTGTTGGTTGCAATATAGGCGTAGCCATGATCGCTGCGGGTGATACGGATGCCTCCATACTCATTGTACTTGTTGCTTCTGTCGTCTATCGACAGCGTCGATTTGAAGTCCAGGTTAGGCGTAAGATGGAAATTGAATGCCACATTGCCGACAACCTGCACGCGCTGCTCGATTCTTTCCGACTTGTCGGTTACTTCGTAGGGCGACTGTCCGTCTACTTCGCCTACGGGAAAGTCGGCATTAGTAGCGTATGCGCCTGCATAAGCTCCGTAAACGGACGGGTCGTCAGGATATATCGTCGGGAGTATCGGGTACGCCTCAACAACGCCGCGGCCGATGCCGCCTGAAAAGTAGGATACGTCGTTTTTGCTTTCCTTCGTTCTTTTATATTGCAGCGAAGTGTTGATTTCAAGCCATTTTGTGGCGACAAAGTCGGCTGTCACCCTGCCCGAATAACGTTCGAAGAATGATCGCCGCAGCAAACCGTTTTCCTTGCTGTAGTTAAGGAACGCTCCGACTTTGATCTTATCCGAACCTCCACGTACATTAATCTGATGGTTCGTCGAAACGGATGGCCTGAAAAGTTCCGATTCCCAGTTCGTGTCGAAACGCGGCTTGTAATAATTGCCCGCCCTGTCCATCAGCGGGACAGTGTATCCACCCGCAGTAGTGCGTTCAAACAAGTGAGGATAGTCGGCATACGTTTTGCCGGAATATCCTGCCGGCTGAAGCGATCCGTCGAGACAGTTAGCCCAGTTGATTGAATTGGACTCTCCGCCAATGGTTGCCGTCGCATACGGGGCCACATTTTTCCATGCCTGCGTGTATACGTACAGAAATTCTTCCGCATTGAGGTTGTTCATGTGTTTCTGCAGGAAGTTTCCGGTGGCCGAACCGTCGTATTCGATCTGTACGGCGCCCGATTCTCCGCGCTTGGTGGTGATCATGATCACGCCGTTGGCTCCGCGCGAGCCGTAGATAGCCGTTGCCGATGCGTCTTTCAGTATCTCGATCGACTGAATTTCGTTCGGGTTCATGGATACCAGCGCATCTCCCACGCCGACTACGCCGTCTACTACGACAAGCGGTTCGTTGCCCGAGTTGATGGAGTTGGTACCGCGAATACGGATCAAGGGGTTACTTCCCGGCGCGCCGGTGCGTTCCACAATTTTCACGCCTGCAACCTTACCCGCAAGGGCTTGAGCCAGATTAAAGACCGGCTTGTCCATCAGACGGTCGGCGTCGATGCTGGATACCGATCCTGTCAGGTCGCTTTTGCGGACAGTACCGTAGCCGATGGCTACGACTTCCCCCAATTCTATCGCATTTTCCTGCAATACGATGTTGAACGTCGTCCTGTTACCTACGGAGACCGTCTGCGGGATATATCCGATGAAGGAGATTTCGAGCACGGCATCGCCCGGCACGGTCAGGGTGAATTGACCGTCTACGTCGGTTATAATACCGTTTGTCGTACCTCTCTGGATCACGTTAGCGCCGATAATCGGCTCTCCGTTCACATCTACTACCGTACCGGTAATGCGGATTCCGCTCTGCTCCGGTTCGGTTGCTCCCGGTGGATAGCCGCCGTGAGCGCTCGTCATGCCCGCTCCCATCGCAAGGATGAATGCGGACAGCATTATCATTCGTTTCATTCTTTTTGGTTTGGCATCTTTCATGCCGGTAATTAAATTTTTTCTCATAATTTCTAAAATCTAATATATTAATTATTTAATGGTACTTTTTTAAAGTTAATCCGGACGGAAAACAGTACCGGGTTTTTTCCGACCTTCCTTTCGTCAATTTCTTTTTTTTCTTTTCATAGGCATTCTGTTTTTAGTGATTAGTGATTAGTGGTTAGTGGTTGATTCGCTGTTCGGATTGACGGTATTTTCAAATCCGAACAGCGTATAGTCTACTGTATTGACGGAAAATCCGTCGTACAACTGATACCCCATTTCAGTGAGAAACAGGATGACCGCATATTCCTTCCGTAACGGT
>JAIRLL010000304.1 GCA_031259505.1 Tannerella sp. | reverse complement strand
ACTCCCGCAATGTTGCCCGTCCCCACACGGCCGGACAGCGCCAGCATGAACGCCTGAAACGACGAGATGCTACGCGACGACGACTTTCGTGCGAACAGCATTTCTACCATATTTCGCAAATAGCGGAGTTGCAGAAAATTTGTCCGAATAGAAAAATAAAGACCTGTACCAATCAACAGTACAATAAACGGCACTCCCATCACATGTGCGCTTCCAAACGCAATAATATCATAAAAACTCATTATGTCGGAATTTAGTAATCTCTTATATAAAAACGCCTGTTTTTTGTGCTGAAAAAACAAACAAATGCAAAGGTAGACAAAAAATCTTTTTACAACAGTATATTTCATAAAAAAATGATACACCCGCACTGATTTTGTTTCAGCGCCCCGTATCCAATATATACTCAATATTGCTATACTGTACTCGGCATGATTCTGTTATTTTTTTCCGGGTTGCTTCGTTTCAGGACTTTTCGCAAAATCATGCCGCACGTAGTATATTAATGTATCGAAATATTTCAAAATCCGGAAAAAACGGTGAGTTTATGGGCAGATGTCAGGCATGAATTTTGAATTTTAATACCTATCTTTGCGCTGGAAAACAATAAACACTATATTTTCGGTATTATGAAGAAATACGGTTTAATAGGTTACCCGCTGGAACATTCGTTTTCGAAGGATTTTTTCAACCGCAGGTTTGCGTCGGAGCATACTGACGCTGAATACATAAATTTCGAAATCAGGGATATCGACGAGTTGAAAAACATCCTTCATGAAAACCCGCTGCTGTGCGGACTGAACGTGACGATTCCCTACAAGACGCTGATCATCCCGCTGCTCCACGAGGTGGACAGGGATGCATGCCTGATAGGAGCCGTCAATGTGGTAAAGTTCATACGCGGCCGTTTCGGCAAACTGAAACTGAAGGGATTCAATACCGACTTCACCGGTTTCAGGAAATCCATTGAACCGCTGCTGAACGAAACGCACCGCAAAGCCCTGATTCTTGGCACGGGAGGCGCTTCAAAAGCCATTTATCACGCACTGAAACAATTGCACGTCGCGCCCGTGTACGTATCGCGCAAACCGTGCGACGGCGGCATCACCTACGACCGGATTACCCCGCAACTGCTCGAACAGTTTACCGTCATCGTGAACACTACGCCGCTGGGCATGTTTCCGCACGTGGAAAGATACCCCGATATTCCCTATCATTCGCTCACCCGCAATCATATCCTGTATGACCTGATCTACAACCCCGGCGAAACGCTCTTTATGAAAAAAGGAAGAGAACAGGGCGCCACGGTCAAAAACGGACTGGAAATGCTTATTTTGCAGGCTAACGAATCGTGGGCAATCTGGAACATGTAAAATCAAACAAAAACAATAACATCCATGAACAGTAAAAATTTTATGATCGCATGTGCCCTGCTTTTCTGTACCGGAAAGGCCGCGGCGGAGAGTTTTGACCCGGTGGAATACGTAAATCCCCTGATGGGAACACAATCCACCTACGCATTGTCGGCCGGCAACACCTATCCGGCCATCGCCCTGCCATGGGGCATGAATTTCTGGACGCCTCAAACCGGCAGGATGGGTAACGGCTGGGCGTATGTATACACCGACAACAAAATCCGCGGTTTCAAACAGACCCACCAGCCAAGCCCCTGGATCAACGACTACGGACAGTTCTCCCTCATGCCCGTAACGGGCGCTACGGGCGTCGGCGAAGACGAGCGTGCAAGCTGGTTCTCGCACAAGGCGGAAATATCAAAACCTTACTACTATCGCGTCTATCTGGCTGAACACGACGTCGTGACTGAAATAGCCCCGACCGAACGCGCCGCCATCTTCCGTTTCACCTTTCCCGAAAGCGACGACAGCTACATCCTGATCGACGCTTTCGACCGGGGCTCGTCCATCACCCTCTCGGACGACGGGAAAACCGTCCGGGGCTTCTCGACACGCAACAGTGGCGGCGTCCCCGACAATTTCTGCAACTACTTTGTCATCCAACTGGACAGGCCGTGCGAGGCTTTCCTGCACTACGTGAAGGAAGCGCGCGACGGACAGTTCGAAGCCGTTCAGGAACGGGAAGGACAGGCCGGCGTGCGGACAGTCAGGAACTACCATGTCGTGCTGGCGCTGAAAATCAGGACGAAAAAGGGCGAAACCGTACACGCCCGTGTGGCATCGTCGTTTATCAGCGACGAACAGGCGCTGCTGAACCTGAACGAACTTGGAAATGACAGTTTCGACGAAGTCGCAGCCAGGGGGAAGAAAGCATGGAACGACGTGCTCGGACGCATCAGGGTGGAAGGCGGCACGACCGACCAGTTGCGCACGTTTTATTCATGCCTCTACCGTTCGCTCCTCTTCCCGCGCAAATTCCACGAAACAGATCGCGAAGGCAAAACCGTTCACTACAGCCCCTACAACGGCAAAGTCCTGCCCGGATACATGTTTACCGACACGGGATTCTGGGACACGTTCCGCTGCCTCTTTCCGTTTCTCAACCTGATGTTTCCCTCGCAAAACAGAGAGATGCAGGAAGGATTAATTAATGTATACCGCGAAAGCGGTTTTTTCCCCGAATGGGCAAGTCCGGGACACCGGGACTGCATGGTAGGCAACAATTCCGCCTCCGTGCTGGTAGACGCCTGGCTGAAGGGCGTGCGGGCAGACGATGTGGAAACATTGTATAAAGGCCTGATTCACGGCACGGAAAACGTCCATCCGGACGTCCGTTCCACCGGGCGGCTGGGGCATGAGTATTACAACAGGCTGGGCTACGTGCCATACGGCGCCGGAATCAACGAAAGCGCCGCACGCACGCTCGAATACGCCTACAACGACTGGTGTATCAGCCGTCTGGCCAAAGCCCTGAACCGTCCGCAGCACGAAGTAGACCTCTACGCACAGCGCGCCATGAACTACAGGAAACTGTTCGACAGGGAAACGTCGCTCATGCGCGGACGCAATGCCGACGGCTCTTTCATGTCGCCCTTCTCGCCGCTGAAGTGGGGCGACGCTTTTACGGAAGGCAACAGTTGGCATTACACGTGGTCGGTTTTCCACGACCCGCAGGGACTGATCGACCTGATGGGCGGGCGCCGGAAATTCGTCGCCATGCTCGACTCGGTCTTTACTGTCCCCCCTCTCTTCGACGACAGCTACTACGGGCAGGTCATCCACGAAATACGCGAGATGCAAATCATGAATATGGGTAATTATGCACATGGCAACCAGCCCATTCAGCACATGATCTATCTCTACTGCCACGCCGCCGAACCCTGGAAGGCGCAATACTGGCTGCGCCGTGTGATGAACCGGCTCTACTCGCCCGCGCCCGACGGCTACTGCGGCGACGAAGACAACGGACAGACCTCCGCATGGTACGTATTCTCCGCCCTCGGCTTCTATCCCGTCTGTCCCGGTACGGACGAATACGTGCTCGGCGCGCCTCTGTTCAAAAAGGCCACGCTGACGTTCGAAAACGGCAAAACGATGGTTATCAATGCGCCGGACAACAGCGACGGGCACATGTACATCCATTCGCTGACGCTGAACGGCGTCGATTATACGAAAAACTTCATCCGCCATGCCGACCTGCAAAACGGCGGCGTAATGGATTTCCGCATGAGCGACCGCCCCAATCGCGCACGCGGCGTGACGGATGCGGATTTGCCCTATTCGTTTTCGAGATAGCGCGTCGCAAACCCGTGCATCCGTTTCGAACCGGGCAGTGACGGCTTCGAAACAACACATCCAGTATCCTGACAGTGACCGAAACGTCTGTTTCGAGCGCAGAAAAGGCAGATACGTGGCGACAGAAAAAACAATCACTTGACAGGCATGTGTATATACATACAAAAAAAGAGATTGCACACATATTTTTCATAAAATAAGACACGGCTGGGAAAATAAATTGCTATATTTGCCGAAAAAAATACGGAAACCCCTTAGGATATGAGTAAATATATCTGGCAACAAAAAGGATGGCCTTATTTGACGTGGGACAATAAAGAATTGCTCCACGTCCTGGGCGAAGTGCGAAACCGGCAGGGAAGACTTGCCGGCAAGGTGAGTTTGCTGGGACTGGATTTCAAGAAAGAAGTCCTGCTGAAAACCGTCACGACGGATATTGTCAGGTCTGTCGAACTGGAAGGCCACGCGCTCGACGAGAATCAGGTGCGCGCATCTGTGGCTAACTGCCTGAAACTGCGCCTCCCCGAACAGTCGACAATTGACCCTCCCGTCGACAGGACAGTACGGGTCATGATCGAAGCCCTGCAAAACTACCGCCAGGACATTACCGAAGAGACCATCTTCAACTGGCGGACAGCGCTGAGCCGGGACAAAAGCAGCGCCGGGAATCATTATCGCAGCGTCGCCATATCCGAACCCGAAGAGGCAAACGGCGGGTTGCTTTATATACAAAATCCGGCGATCATCCCCGACGAGATGCGACGCTTCATTAAATGGCTCAACACGATACACCCAACCGATCCGGTCATCAAGGCCGGCGTGGCTCATCTGCGCCTCACCTTCATACGCCCCTTCAATGAAGGAAACGGCTATATTGCCCGCATACTGACGGATGTGTTTTTGACAAGAGCTGACGGTTTCCCGCAGCATCTCTACAGCCTTTCGGCGCAGATATGCAAGCAAAAGGAACTGTACAGCCAGGTACTTATGCGGGCGCAAAGCGGCAATCTCGACGTCACCGAGTGGCTGCTGTGGTTTCTGTACTGTCTCGAAACGGCGCTTGTCGAAGCCGAAGAGGCGCTGACGCGCACGCTCGAAAAATCCAAATTCTGGGAAAAATACCGGCTTATTCGCCTGAACGAACGACAGGTCAGGATGATAAACCTGCTGTGGGAAAACACGGGCTGCAAACTGACGTCGTCATACTGGGCAAGCGTCAACCTCTGCTCGCCCGATACAGCCCTGCGCGACATTCAGGACTTGATCAACAAAAACATCCTGCACCGCAACAGCAGCGGCGGACGAAGCACCTGCTACGAACTGAATTGAACCTGCAGCGCAAAGATTCAAAGTTTCAGGATTCCGGAATTCAGTTATACTATACTCGGCATGATTCTGTTATCTTTCAATCTCACTTTTTTACCCGCTTAAAGTATTATATCTTATTTATTTCGTATCCCTAAATATGAAACGTATGTTCGACGCAGTCAATAACCCCCTGCAATCCGCAGGCGCAGTTCGGAGTATTGCAGGGGGGTCGTATTTGACGCCTTCGGCGTCGGCCTGAGAACTTTGAATCACGGACATTCGGAAGTCAGTTGTCCGATAAAGGTTTTTTCCGCCGAACGCACCCATTCGCGGAAAGCGCCGGCATCGAATTTCCGTTCCGTTTCCATGTAGGCAAGCAGTTTGCTCAAATCGAATTTGCTGTCCACCGTTCCGCCGTCGATCGACAGGGCGTCTGCCGCATTTACTTCCTGCTCGATGTGGGCGGGGATCATCATGACGGGTTTGTCCAGATACAGCGCTTCGCAAACCGATTCGAATCCGGCGGTTGTTATATAGCCCCGGCAACCGGCCATATACTTGAGAAACTGTTCGTCGCTGATCGTATGCAGCGTGAAGGTTTCGTCCACCTGCAGCGTGTCGGGGGCGCCTTCCCTGTCCCAGAAAAAATGAAGTTTCACTTCGGGATGCTTCCTGTGCCATGCGTGCACTTCGTTTTCGTACCCCTGATTGAGCATGTATCCGAGTATGTAATCGCCATTCACGGGTTTCAGTTCCAGCACTTCGCGTCGCAGCAGCGGAGGGACAACCGTGATGCGTTCGTGCGGACAGTTTTTCATGGGGTAAAACGAGAGGGCGAATATTTTCGTCGCCCCCATGCTGGTCAGGATGGAATGCAGGCGGAGGAGCATCAGGTTTTGCGGGTCGCCTTTTCCCTGAAGATAGTCGGGATGGCGTATCATGTACTGATGGCCGATGTTGACAAAGGGAATGTCGTGACGGAAATACAGTTGCGCGAATCCGGGGAGCACTTCGTAGAAGTTCACGACCACGTCCGGCCTGTATTTCTTTATCTGCCGGTGAATCAGTTCGATGCTGTCGCCATACTTTTTCAGTTTCTGCGGATTGATGTTGTAGATCACGGTCTTTACGACGTCTATATGCTTTTTGTCTTTCTTGAATACGAACGAGGGCGCTTCATAGGCGAGAACCGGCGTGTTCATTTTCTTTGTAAAGAATGCGGGCACTTCCCGCGAACAACCTTTTCCGATCAGCGCTGCGACGACTTCGTGTCCGTTACGCCGCAGCATGTCTGCCAGCGAAATAGCCTGTGTGAGATGTCCCCGCCCTTCGCCCTGCACGATGAACATGAATTTCCGTTTTTTATCCATAACTGCAATCTTTACGGTGACAAAGTTAGTGTAAACTGTGATACGGGCTGCTGTTTTGCTGTTTTTTTTCAGTATTTCGACGAATGTGCCGCGCGTTCATACGTAAATCAGGGTGGAGATTCGTGCGGGGTCAAAGATTTCATTTGCGACGTCGCGCAGTTGGGTGGCTGTGACGGCATTGATTTTTCGAAACACTTCTTCCGGCGAATCGTAGCGGTTGCGGTGCAGGAACGATTTTCCCATGCCGAGAAACAGGTTTTCCCTGTTGTCGCCCGCCACGCCTGCCTGTCCGACGGCCTGCTTTCTGGCTGCCGACAGGCGCGTGTCGCTCAGTTTATTTTCGCGCAGTCCGCGCAGTTCCTTTTCAACCAGATGGCGCGCCTGTTCCACGTGTTTCGGGTCGGCGCCGAAGTATATGGAAAAAGAGCCCGTATCCGTATAGGCCGACACGCTGGATTCCACGGTGTATACCAGCCCGTGCCTTTCGCGCAGCGAGACGTTCAGGCGGCTGTTCATGCCCTGTCCGCCCAGTATGTCGTTAAGGAGCAGGAGTGTCGTCTGTCTGCTGTCGAACATGTCGTATGCCGTGCCGCCTGTCATGACGTGCGTTTGATGCGTTCTTTTTCTTTTCACCGCCTGCCGTGGCGGAGAGGCGGGCAGTTTTCCGCCGTCGCGGACGGATGCCTGCTTCGGGATATCGGAGAAATACTTTTCCGACAGGCGCATGATGCGCCGGAAATCCATGCGCCCCGTCGAAACGAAAACCATATCCGGCGCAGTATAGTAGCGTGTTACGAAAGAAAAACATGACTCGCGGCGAAGAGAAAACAGCGTCTTTCTGTTGCCCGGAATGGAGTGTCCAAGCGGATGGCCGGCAAAAAGCATGTCTTCAAATTCGTCGACAATCAGTTCCGAAGGATTGTCCCTGTACGAACAAATCTCGTCGAGAACGACCATCCGCTCTTTTTCCATTTCCCGCTGCGGAAACTGCGAATTGACGATCAGGTCGGACATGAGTTCCACTGCGCGTTCGAAATCGCCGGCAAGGAAAACGGAATATATAAACGTCTCTTCCTTCGATGTATACGCATTCAGTTCTCCGCCTACGGCTTCCATGCGGTTCAGGATGTGCCACGCGCGGCGCCTGCGCGTGCCTTTAAACAGCAAATGCTCGACAAAATGTGCCAGCCCTTCTTCGCCCGGCTGTTCGTCGCGTGCGCCGGCACGGATGGCAAATCCGCAATAGGCTACGGGCGAATCCGACGGCAGATGAATCAGTCGAAGCCCGTTGACCATTGTATGAGAATGATAATACATGAAGTTCATTTTTCTTTTGGCCTGCAAATATAGTGCATTTTCCGCTTTATACTTCACGCGGTCATGTATTGTGCATTGGAATTGTCAAGAAAATGGAAGTTTAACGCTAATAACATCAGAACTCCTGACCTGGCGCAGATTCGATTGTCGCATTACAGGGTAGCAGAAGACGCCTTCGGCGTCGAATATGCATCACCCCGGG